>JAEUWB010000036.1 GCA_016786595.1 bacterium
TAAAATCGCTAGAACAATCAAGGCAGCAAGGCCAAACATTGCGTTTGAAACAATCGCGCGCTCAGAGGAGAGTGCAAAGTCTTGGCGCTTAAAGCGATAGGCAATCACACCAGAGATTAGCCCCCACAGCGCAGCCGCCCAGGCAATTAGCAAAAATAGATGTCCGGGGTGAAGCAGCGAAAAAAATTGTGGGGTTAGTTCAGCCATACACGCTACTAGTTTGAGCCTGTTTGGCTGGGGTTACTATAAGTCGGTGGTTCATATTTTGAAGGACACTGGGTTAACAAAGTCTTAGCCTCAAAACGCCCCTGGCGGAAGTCTCCTTCTAAAATCACGTCTCTACCGGTTTGAAATGTATCTGGCTTAATTCCACGATAAGTTACAGGAATCACCACTGCAGTTGCTAGATCTTTAGATCCCGCATCAGTTGCCTCAAAGCTTAATTTAAATTCAGGCGTCGTCTGGTATTCGATTGCAGCAGTTGCAACCCGCGCTCCGAGTCGGACATTCGGCAAGTCCTGATTTAATTTTACAAGCTCACGCACAGTCATCACAGCTTTAGAAGTTTTCTTAGTAGTTGCAAGCACAAACAAACTGATCGCGAAAATCAGTAAAAATCCTGCAATGATGAATCTAGGTTTCACTAAAATCCCCGCTCTCCGACAGGTTTGAGCACTTGAATGCCCAGTGCTCCCTTAACTTCATAGATTTTATTTCGCACGTGGTCGTCAATCCATTTCTGATCCCACCACTCAAATGGTGTTACCGGAATCCCGTGCAATCTAATTTCAAAATGCAAATGATCTCCACCAGCAAGCCCCGTCGCGCCTGAACGACCAAGGATGTCATTACGCTCCACCTCATTGCCTTCAGTCACTGCAAGGCTGGAAAGATGCCCGTACAAGGTGCAAAGTCCAAAGCCGTGGTCGAGAATTACAGTATTGCCATAAATCCCCAAATCATCAGCAAAAATCACAACTCCGCGATTGGCCGCAGTCACACTTGACTGTGCAAGTGATGCGAGATCGGCTCCCATATGCGCAGACGTTCCAGCTGATTCACCTTGATAAGAATAAAAACGCTTCTCGCCGTAACCTGCTTGTTGCGCAGCATTAGGCATGCGCCCGAAGACACCTTCCCAATAAAGTGCGCGCTTTGGTCTTTGAAAAAGTGGGATTAATGACTGTTCCAGTAAGGCGCGATACTTTTCGTTGATGCTGCGAAATTGCTCCACGCGTTCTGCTACAGTTTTTCCGACTTGTCCCGAACGTATTGGTCCGCCGTTAGTTTTCTGATCGAGTTCGAGGAATTTGGGATATAAATCTTCGATTTTTTGTTCAAGAAACTGATCCGTTAATTCCAGTTTCTTTTCGACAAAACTCCGCGGTCGGATCTGATAATTAAATGTGGCAGTCACTAAATTCCCGACTTGGTCGCGTGCGAAAACTTTTAACTTTGCAGCATTAACATCGAGTTCCATTGGAATCGGGAAAAACGCAAAATAGACGTCGGGAAATTTTGCAAATTCGGCATCGAGTTCTTTGGCCTTAAATCCAGGGAAAAGCCATTCCCCAACCATCACACCGGAAAATACCGCTTCCTCTTTAGGGACACGATAAAAAACAAGCTCAACCCCGCCTTGCGCCGCATAATGTTGTCGTGTCAGGACCTCGAGCTGTGGCTTCTTGTAATCGATCTTCAGTGGCAAAACTAATTGCTCACCATTGGCCCAATAGCTCCGGTCGAAGACGCGGACCACTAGTTGAGCGTCACCTTCTTGTATTCCCGAATCTTTTCCCGGAAGTGTCAGGGCTAAAGCGTCGGCATATGTTCGCTCAGCATAATTTTTCTTTAGTAGCTCCTTGGTGTTCCCGCCCTGTTCGAGTCGAATCACCACTTGATCAAGACCCGCAGCGCTGTCCCCGACTTCAATTGTTAATTGCTGCGGCTCAACCCCAATGCCAACTGGCGGGCTTGAGATTTTAATTGTGGGCTTAACGCGCTCGAGAAAATTCTGATAGAGATCGTTCCCAGCACGATACCCCTTGGGTCCAATATAAAATAGTCCGGCCACAACAAGGCCAATAAAAATCCACATTCCCCAGCCACGTCTTTGGCGTGGTTGCTGACCGAATCCTGAAACTCCCGCTTGTGCCATATTCCTCTTTATTCAACCTCATCCGACTTTATCGTTTCAATCCCAGTCACTTCAGCACCGAGCTTTTGTGCTAGATAATTTTTAAGCTTCTCCTTGACTTGCCCTTCGATTTGCCGAATGCGTTCACGACTAAGTTTAAATTCATCAGCAATAACTTGCAGCGTTTCCGGCTCGTCTGCCAATAACCTACGCTTTACAACTGCCATTTCCTTGGGGTCAAGCGTGCCTTCAAGTTCTTGCAGAGCGTTACGTATCGCTTCTTGTAGTTGCTTACGGGCGAGTTGATCTTCAATGCTTTCAGCGTTGTCGGCTAAAATACCATGCAAGGTCGGCGCATCAGGATCTGTAGAAACAGGGGCATCGATGCTCATCTCTGGCATCAGTAAGCGTTGTTCCATTTCAATCACATCAGATTCTTTTACGCTGAGGCGATGCGCAATTAATTTCGGTTCAGGTTTAAATCCTTCAGCTTCGAGGCGGGCTTTCTCTTTACGTAAATTAAAAAACAACTTGCGCTGCGCTTGAGTCGTGCCGATTTTTACCAAGCGTAAATTATTAATCAGATATCTGAGGATATAAGCTCTGACCCAAAACGTTGCGTAAGCCGGGAAACGAATCCCACGAAAGGGATCAAACTTTTTCACAGCTTCCAGCAGGCCCATGTTCCCCTCTTGGATCAGATCCAAGACGTTACGGATATTGCGCTGGTACTCGCGGGCAAGGTTTACAACCATGCGTAAGTTTGCAGTCACTAATTTATAACCGGCTTGGGTATCGCCTAAGGTTTTAAATTTCACTGCAAGTTCATGTTCTTCTTCGGCACTGAGTTGGGGTATAGAGCGAATTTCTGAAATATAACGCTCAAGCGGGTCATACTTAATGATCTCATTCGAGCTAGCTTGATGAGTTAAATCTCCGTCTTGCGCCTTTGTGGCAAGAACCTCTGGGACGACGGCAGCGCTAGCCTTTTTGGGGCGTTTGCTCATAGAGCTTAGGCGCGTCACTTTATTGCGCGTCAGCTTAGAGGATTTCTTAATATTTTCAGTGTGTTTAGATCCCATTTATGGTCGACGAACGCGCTAGATATAACTGGGCAAGCGCGGCTGAAAGCGCCACATCCACCCTGAGCACGTACGGCGAGATATTAAACATCAAAAATCCCGATTGGACAAATGCATCAATTTCCGAAGGCATAAAGCCGCCTTCAGGCCCTAGTGCGACTAAAATCTTGTCATAATTAGATTTTTCACGATTGTGCACATAGAAATTGATGAGCTTTTGCTCGGCAGTTTTTTCGGCAAGAAACTTGTCTTTTGTATTTTGTATCAATTCTAGGGCCTGCTTGAGGTGCTTCTCAACCCTGACTTGAGGCAAAAAGATATTTACTCCTTGAGACATGCCATCGACTAAATGTTTTTTGAGTGTTTGTGGCTCAAGCACGATCGATTGGAAATAGCTTTTCTCTACTTTCTCGGAACCTGAAAAGATAATCTCTTTTACTCCCCACATTCCAGCTATTTGTAGAACTTTTTTCAAAAGTTGCGGGCGTGGCAGGGCCAGTAACAGTGTCAGATCAAATTCCCTCTCAACTTCAGCTTGTTCAATGATTTCAAGCTTTACCTGCTTAGCTTGAAGTTCCACGACTCGAGCTTTGCCGAGCCAACTATCGATTAGGCCAACTGCTATTTCGGTGCCGAGTTTAACTTTTTTTATTTCAATTAAATGTCGCGCCCGATCGTCAGCAACGAGTGCTGTTCTGATATCAAGTAAATCAGACTTTTCGATAATTAAGAGATTCATTTGTCGGCTGAAGATATAACGGTTTTGTGGGTGAAGCTATACCCGTCGCTAAAAGTCATGGGAAATGAGAAGCAGAGTTGGGATCAAACCAGGGATTCGAAAAATAGCCGAAGCCTTGGGTCGGCATCGAACGACAATAGTGCGTGAGCTTGAAAGAAACCGTAGTCAGCAAGCTTATTTGTGGTGTGGGTATGATATTTGGCAAAGAGCCAAATATGCCGATGAATCAGCTAAGAAAAGGCAGAAACGTAGTCACAAGCGGATGCGGTTAAAGTGTCAGGAAATTAAAGATTTTGGATGGCACGTTTATGTTCGGACGGATGGAGTCCAGAGGAAATAGCGGATAATATTCATAAATATAAACCTAGGATGAAAATCTCTGCACGTGCCATTAGGGATTTTATTAAGTTTGAAGCTAGAGTATTAAAGCAATATTTATGGCGCAAAGGCAAGCCACCTCGACAGCGTATTTCGCATAGCCGTAGCCGCTTTAAACAAGCAGCTCCCCAAAAAGCGCAGCATTCATCAGCGACCTGCCTTACTTGACTGAATCCGCCGTCAAAAAATCCTTAAGCTCGCTCAGACTTAAAGCTGAAAATTTATTTTGATAATTTTTAACTGATTTTAGTGAAATAATTGCTATTTTCTTTCCAAGATCAGCATATTGCTCGAGTAAATCAAGATTGATCTCATCAACTGCTTTAACTTCGTAGTATTTTCCATCGACGACAAAATCTACTTCCTGACCTTCGATAATGTCGTATTCAATGCGCGGTATTTCTTGTAACAATTGTTTTCTGAGCAATTGTAGAAAAACGCAATTTTCAGCTTGATGACCTAGACGCGGAGTTTTACCCATTAGAGTTAAAACTCCCGGGTCATTAAAATAATATTTCGGATTACTACCTTTTGTAATTCGATTCGATTTACCCGCTCGATATACTGGATAAATCAAATACACGTCTTGCAGATATTTTAAATAATATCGCGCAGTTTTATCATCTATTTTTAAATCTTTTTGGATGCGTTTTACGCTGACTTCGTTGGTAACTTTATCTGCTAAAAAATATATTAGATCTTGCAGTAAAGCTGGGTTTCTGATGCCGTATTCAGTAAGTAATTCGCGATATAGAGTTGATTCAACACATTGACGTAAATAAGCGGGATCCTTATTAATTACATATTCAGGATAACCGCCAATCCTTAAATATTCATCCAAATACTTTTCCTTCAGCGCATTGGAATGATGCTTACTTCCGTCACCAATTCTACCTTCATTAAATTTAATAAATTCTAAAAAACTAAACGGAAGGACATGTTGCAATCGATAACGTCCGGTCAGTTTAGCTGTTTGTCTGGTAAGGATTAAACTCGATGAGCCAGATACATAAAACCTAAAGTGTGTTGTATCATAAAAGAGCTTAATCTCCTCTTGCCATTTGGGTATTTCTTGAACTTCATCGATAAAAATATGAAATTCAGCCCGATAATCAGCTTTTAGGCGTAATATTAAAATTTCAATTGTTCTACGAATTCCTTGTTCTTTAATCTCACGCAATTCTCCAGTGATGAAAATAATATGTTGTGGTTTTACTTTTTGATGCAGCAGGTTGTTAATCACTGTGCGCAAGATACTAGTTTTCCCGACGCGGCGCCCTCCTGTTAGGACTTGGATTAGTCGGTCCTGGCGATTTACCAGCTCTGCAGTATAATCTTTTCTATCGAATAATTTATATCTGTGGCCATGATTCTGCCACCATGGATTGAGTTGATCTAATAAATCCCTGCTTGCTTTAGCCATTTGCGAGTTTTATCATATTAGCGGATTATAATCCACCAATTATTATTAGCGGATCATAATCCACTAATAATTTAAGTGTCGATAAATACTGGGGTAAAACCGATGAATATGAGCAAATAGCCCGAATTCGGCCGCAAGACAGCCTAATTTCATAATTTCCCTAGCAATTTATCCCCGCATTAGCTATCCATTTTGTTTTATTGCTATCAAATGTCAAAAAAACCATGTCAGTAACAGCAAATATTTCATCCCTCGAACCAATTGTCTCCTTAGCAAAACGTCGCGGCTTTATTTTTCAGTCCAGCGAAATTTATGGTGGCCTTGCCTCTTGCTACGATTACGGTCCATTAGGCGTGGAACTCAAGCGCAATATCAAAAACGCTTGGTGGAATTATATGGTGACCTCACGTGACAACGTCGTCGGGATTGACGCTTCAATTATTATGCACCCAAAAGTGTGGGAGTCATCTGGACACGTGCAAAGTTTTACCGATCCGCTAGTCGAGTGTGCGGGCTGTGGACTGCGTGCCCGACAAGACCATCTTGAGGACACAATTAAGGCAAATCCAAAATGTAAGGAAGGCAAACAACATAGTTTTGGATCTCCACGAATGTTTAACTTGATGTTTAAAACACATCTTGGCGCAGTTGAAGATAGTTCGACTCAAGTCTATTTGCGCCCCGAAACAGCTCAAGGTATTTTCGTAAACTTCATGAACGTTACAGACTCTACCCGAGTTAAAATTCCTTTTGGTATCGCCCAGCAAGGTAAGTCCTTCCGCAACGAAATCACTACGCGTAACTCGATATTTCGCACTTGCGAATTTGAGCAAATGGAAATGGAATTTTTCTGTAAACCTGGCACTGATGACGAGTGGTTTAGCTATTGGAAACAAGAGCGCATGAACTGGTTTTATGAGTTAGGCGTCACCAAGGAGCGCTTACGTTTTCGTGACCATGACAAGGATGAATTAGCTCATTACTCTAAGGCTTGCACTGATGTGGAATATTTATTCCCTTTTGGCTGGTCTGAACTTGAAGGCATTGCTTGTCGGGGCAATTACGACCTGACGCAACACAGTCAAGGTAGCGGGAAAAAACTCCTTTGGCGTGACCAGGTAACAAACGAAAGCTATCTACCGCATGTAGTTGAACCTGCGCTGGGCACAGATCGATCGCTTTTGATGTTTTTAATCGACGCTTATGCTGAAGAAGTTGTCGAAGAAAATCCACGTACCGTGCTGAGGCTCCATCCAAAATTGGCACCATGCAAGTTTGCAATTTTCCCTTTGATGAAAAAAGATGGGCAGCCCGAGCGTGCTGAAGCAATTTACAAGGATCTGCGTAAAATTACGGCAGCAACTTTCGATGACAGTGGCTCGATTGGCAAACGTTATCGCCGCCAAGATGAAGCAGGAACTCCTTATTGCATCACGATCGACCATCAAACCATGGAAGACCAAACCGTAACGATTCGTGACCGCGACACGCTCGAACAGAAAAGAATTACTGCAAATGAGGTTTTAGATTTGGCCAGGTCGATCGGCAACTAGGGCGTTTAGCTAAACAATTTTGGGGATAAACCACCAGCGAACCTTTTTGCGATATTCGAGATAATCAGGGTCTGATTTAAGATGGCGCTCCTCGGTCCATGCACGCAAAGTGTAGATGATTAATGTAATCAGGATCAGAAAAAACGCACGCTCGCCAAAAAAGAAACTTTCCATTGTCCAAATTGTCATTTTTGAGGCATACGCTGGATGCCGGATATATCCATACGGCCCTTTGTTGATAATTCCACGATTAGTTAAATTAGATGCGCGAAATCCAAGCGAGACTGAGGCCCAACAATAAACCCCCCAGAGACAGGTGATCAGTATCAGCACCCCATTTCTTAAAACCCCACCAAAAGGTTCATTCCATTCAGCGTTAAGTGCGTAATCAAACGGCAAGAAAGCAAACGTATTAAACGGCGGATAACATGCAATACATACCACCCAACCGAGTAGGGTTGGTTCTACAGACTTTATTTGATTTTTTAACTGCGGAAGCTCTGTCACGTAACCAAAACAAAAAGCAAAAACGTCGGTAAGTAATAAAACAGTAATCAAATAAGCGTTAACTTCTGCAAGCTTGCGGCTAAAATCATATTCCGGAGCAGCAAGCATGCGTAACACTTCGGGTAGATTTTGCCCCTGCAAATAAAAGCCATTAATTAACCAACTTGTCAGCATCGGCGCGTAGTAAACTTTCACCAATAAAGTCAGCAAGGCCAATCGCGCTAAGCGTGACCAGTGCTGGCGCGGTGTTCCCACAATTTTTAAGGGTAAAAACGAAAAAGTGAATTTAATTAAATGCCAGTACTTATCCGTATACACTTCGGGGCAAATCAGAAAATGAATCACAAACGGATTAAAGAACAACACATAAAAATAAAGCGGGTCGGCAAGATATTTGGCAAAACTATCATAGTTATCGCCATCAAAATATAAAACCGAAACAAGCGTTGACAGAACTTGATGGAAGTAAGCCGCAACATTCCCGGCGCCAAAAACATCCTCCGGTAAAAGCGGCAGCAAGCGATCAGCTATCAAATACGAGTAATGAAAAAGCGTCAGTAAAAAAGAGATCGTGAAGACAGTAAAGGCGCTACGCACAAGGGTAATGCGCCTGCGTGTAAAACTATCTTTCAACCCTTGGATATATCCTCCAAGCGCAATCAAGAAACTTAAAAGCCCAATCCACAAAAAAACTCTACGAGGAAAAAGCGACTGCGCCTTGACAACAACACGCGTGGCTAATTTATGACTAGTAAGCTTAACTAGATTCAATCCACTGTCTGAGACTGATTCAAGGTAGGCATAGATTTGATAATCGGCAGCAATCCCCTGACGCGCGTTTTTGACCTGGTAAATTATTCGATCGGGCCCAATCGTTTTGTCGGTAACTACGATTTCATCTGGAAGCACAAGTTTTACGTCTTGAGGACGATCAGTATAAACTACTATACTCCCAGCTTGTTCAATTCGATGCGATGCGATTTTTATACGTGCGTTGATTTCTTGACCAAGCCCGATCTGTGCGAGATCGACTTTCTTTAGCGAAAATTTCTGCCCAGCATGTTGATAGGTAACGGTCAGGACCAACGGATAGGTGCCTTGACGTTCAGGAAGTTCAGTATCGATGCTTAAAGTTCTTTGTCTACCTGGACGCAGTCCACTTACGACCGGGAATTGATATTCACGTCCTAGAAACTCGACCCGGGGTTCAATACCATTAGCAACGCCCTTACCGGCTTGCCCAATTTTTACGACAATTTTATTCGCGTTTAATTCCGTAGAAAATTTTAGCGCAATTTCTTGAGCATCAGCCGAAGTCAGGCAAAGAAAAAAAAGCAGTAAGTAAGAAACTACGTGGCGCATAACGATAAAGCAGAGTATCACAGGCTAGTGAGACCAAACGAGCAAAAAAATCAGCTTGAAGTTCGGAAAACATGTCCTCGGGCATACTTTGTGCTTGCTACGGCAACTGTCTTTATACTGCTTAAATTAAGTGATTTTTTTACTTCAGAGTTGCGCCCAGCGGTTGACCTGGCTGGACACATCTTGTTGGTTGAGACACTAGCTGAGCAACTTTCTCATGGAAGAATTTTCTTCTACGAACCGTTACAATTCTCGGGCTGGCCCGTATTTACGTTTTACGGACTGCTGCCTTATCTCTTCACGGCAGTAATCAAAATCACTCTCGACCGGTTTGTTGCTGATAGCAGCGTCTTTGCAGTTTACAGCGTAGCGGTCGTCGGACTTGCGCTACTGCCTTGGTCAGTTTATTTCCTTACACAGAAAGCAACAAGAATCTGCACTCCACAAGCGCAAAAAGATTCAGCTACTTCCTCCTTGGTTAACGCGCTTTTTGCTGCAATTTTTACAATACTATTTCTTGCTTATCCGCATGCACTTTTTGGCTTAGGTTGTCGTACAATTTTACAGTCTGGCTTCTTTGCGCAACTTTTTGCTTGGCATATTTTGCTTTGGCTATTTGCATATATTTATAATTGCTGCACCATCCGTAGCACTTACGTTGCAGTGCCGCTCCTTACAGCCGCTTTAATCCTAACTCACACACTTTCTACAATTTATTTTTTCTGCCTGCTGCCACTGCTCTTAATTTTTAAGATTGAGCGGGTAACAAAAATATTTTTAATCTGCTTAGGTTCTCTACTTAGCATGCCTTGGATTCTTAATTTCATACACTACAAGGAGTTAACTTCAGGTGGGTCAGTAATTGATTTGATACTAACTCATCAGTATCGCTTCGTGGCGCTCCTAATCTTAACTCTGATGCCACTTTTAGCCGCACAGATGAATAAAATTTTAGACCTTGGCAAGCAGGGCTTTAGATCCACACTTGGTGCAACATTTTTCATTGTCATAACCTATGGATCATTTAATCCTACATTTTTTACCGATAATCCTCCGCGATCTGTTTCAACAACTGAGCGCCAAGTGGTAGAATATATCGTTAAGTCTCAACCCGCTGGACTGGTAATCACAGAGTACTTTCATCACGGAGAAAGTGGCCCATTTCAAACCCCACATGTGATTGCTTTTTTACTCAATCGCGCAAAGATTCCGACTTGGAATGGAGTCTTTATTCAAAGCTCATTAGCTTATCGCTTCGGAGTGAGCGCGATTCATGATCTAGGCGTTGAAATGTTAAGTTCTAGGCTGCTTGTCCCGCCAAAAAGTGAGCAGCTATCAGGCGCAATTTTAACACAGCATAGAATTGAGCAATTAAAGCATCTCGGTATTAGCACTATTGTTTCAAGTACAGTTCCGGTAGCAGCACGATTAGCCGAAATGAATTTTCCACAACATCAGATCGGCCCCTATACCATCACGACCCTGACAAACGAGGTGGAAAAAATTAGAAGAATTAATGCTCACGTGGTTGGCTACCTTGCACTCTCCTCAGATGCTCCTTTCGAATTTTTCGAAGAACTAGTTTGGAACGACCCAGAATTGTATCGTCAAATCATTCCCATCGAAATCAACAAAACCGATCTGAATTATCCAGATCAAATGCAGATCTTAGTCCTGGCGGGCACAAAAACTGAAGAACTAGAAATCAGATCGAGAATTAAAAAAGACTTAACGATCTTGCGTATTCCACCAACTCGAACCACAATTTCCGAGGCTCTGAGCGCCAATTTCAATCCACTTTTGAAGCAACTAAGTTACTTGGCTTATCTGCGCTATATCGTCACAGAATCAGATCTACGTAATCAGCTACTCAACCTTACTAAAATAGACTCTTCCCTACTTTCGGCAGTCAATCCGGGTAATTCAGCATTAAACTTAAATTTTTCGAAAGAGAATCAAGAATTTCTCCTCAGCGGGCTAGAACCAAATGGGATTTATCTGACTACCTACGCATATGCACCATTTTTGTGCAGCAACGCAGGGAATTTTTACCGCTCGATCGGTGAAAAAATTCTTTTACAAAGTAAGGCAGAATCAATGCTGCTAAAATATCGCCAGAAATGCTCGAAATAAAATCATAAGTATTGCATGCGTCAACAAATAGCCGCCAGCAGAGTTAAGATTTCAACACTTGAAGATTGGCACTTTTGGTTTGCGGGGCGGCGCAATTTAGTGCTCAGCTTAATTGAGCGCTTTATTAAAATTTCCAATTTACAAACATTAGATGTTGGTTGCGGGACCGGGAGCCTAGTCGAAAAGTTACGCGAGCTTGGCGCCAAGGCGTTTGGCGTAGATCTGAGCGTGATCTACATGATTTCTAAAGGTCATAGAAATCTTTCCGAAGCAAAAGCTGAAGCTTTACCCTTTGCTGACAATAACTTTGAGTTAGTGACTGTTTGCGATGTCTTGGAACATTTAGACGACGTCTCAGCGATTCGTGAGATCTACCGTGTAATGAAGCCAACTGGAAGGGCGATCATTACAGTTCCCGCCCACATGTGGCTCTGGAGTTACCGTGATGAAGTAGCTCAGCATTTACGTCGCTATTCAGTTCAAGAGCTTAAAACAAAACTCGAAGATGCTGGGCTAAAGATCGTTCATTTGCAGTTTTATCAAAGCTTACTTTTACCCGCGTTCATTTTTTCTCGCCTGATTGCCAAGTTATTCAAACGCACAACCGACCATGAAGAAAAGATTAGTCCACTGACAAATTATGTTCTGAAGTTACTTAATGCCTTGGAACTAAAGCTCTCAAATTACATAATTCTTCCTTGGGGTTCGTCAATTGTTGTCATTGCTGAAAAGCAATTACCGCACTAATCTAACGCCAACAGCCAAAAGCGTCCAGAGGCTAACAATCTAATTTTACTGCATATTTTTACAGTGACGTAAATTTTACATGCGCGCATCTGAATAAGAGAAACACTAGGGGTTTCTCTTACATCTCAACAGTAGGTAAAAATTTTTTCACCGCAACGTAAAAGCGTTGAGAGGATTTTAAACTTTAGGTCAAGTAAAACCCTAAAGTGGCCGAAAATGTCACTGGGAAGTCTAAAACAACCAGTAGTGACATTTTTTGTTAACAATTTCTATAGGTTTTAGTATTTATCAATGTCTTCGCGAGTCGGCACCCTACTAGTCAAAGCAAGTTTGATTACAGAGGATCAACTGATCAAGGCACAGGAGTATCAAACTTCCCATGGAGTGCTTTTAGGCACGGCCCTCGTCGCACTTGGATTCGTTGAAGAAGAAACCTTACTTTCCACAATTAGCTCGCAATACGGAATCTCAGTAATTAAGCTTGAAGATTTGCAGGTCGAGCCTGAAATTCTAAAACTCGTTCCACAAAAGCTTGCCAATAAGCATTTAGCTATCCCGTTAAAACTAGAGAATAGTGTTCTGACTATTGCCATGGCAGACCCGTCAAATATTCTCGCGATCAACGATATTAAGTTCCTAACTGGATTTGACATTCAAGTTGCCTTGACCAATGAGAAATCACTAAAAACCTTCCTCGAGAAACTTTACGAAGGTGATATCTCATATGATAACATCATTGGCGAAGTTGACACCAATGATATGAAAATTGTCGACGGCGAAGAGCAAGTCGACATTCAAGCTCTCGAGAAAGCAACTGAAGACGCCCCGGTTGTTAAGCTCGTCAACGCAATTCTCATGGATGCGGTAAAGAAAGGCGCCTCAGATATTCATATCGAACCATATGAAAAAGTTTTTCGCGTGCGTTTCCGTATCGACGGCGTACTCTACGAAATCATGAAGCCACCATTGAAGTTAAAAAACGCCTTAACTTCACGTATTAAAGTTATGGCAGACTTGGACATTGCCGAACGACGCCTCCCGCAGGATGGTCGTATCAAAATGAAAATGGGTAACGGCAAGGAAATGGATTTCCGCGTGAGCGTTCTCCCGGGCCTTTTTGGCGAAAAAGTCGTAATGCGACTACTCGACAAGTCTAATCTACAAACTGACATGCTCAAGCTTGGCTTCGACGAAGTTCAGCTGAGGGCCTTCAAGGAAGCGATTTATAAACCTTACGGCCTAGTGCTGGTAACCGGTCCGACTGGATCTGGAAAAACTACAACACTTTACTCTGCGCTCTCTGAGTTAA
>JAEUWB010000037.1 GCA_016786595.1 bacterium
TTACCCCGATTAGGGACGACATTGATCAGGCGAACTTGCTGATTTTGCGCACTAAAGTTAGAGACAACATCTGCCGTGTTGTCAGCACTACCATCATCGACAACAATTACTTCGTAAGTTAAGCCCTGCCGGTTACAGTAACTTACAATTTCCTCTAGCGTTTGCTCGATGCGCAAAGCTTCGTTGTATGCAGGAACAATAATTGAAAGACTAATCTCCATTGATGCTAGGCCGTATCAACCTGTGGTTCAGCTTCTTCACTCAGTGAAGTGTCATAACTGTGGCGATTACGCAGCGAGAAAAGCATTCCCGGAATACCAACTGCAATATATTGAATCAGGTGCTGGAAAGTTACCATGGAAAGCGCAACTTCCTTCTTTACTCCGATATGCACAAGGGCAATCGTTGAGAGTGCTTCAATTACGCCGACCCCTCCAGGTGCCGCGGGAACAAGCGAGCTAAAATTAACTGCAGCTAAAAATAAACTCAATTCACTTAAGCTTAGAGGATTTGCAAAGGCTAAAGTGACGCACCAATAGACGCAAAGTTCTACGGACCAAATTAAGAACGAGAGGAGAGAGATTTTGATTAGCGTCTGTGGGTGTAAAATTGGCTCCAAACCTTCAATCAAGCGGCGGATTCTTTCACAAGCGTAGTGCACAGCCTTCGAGCTGATTCGCGCACTAATCATGGCAAGGATGGCAAATGCAACCTTGCGGAAAATAACCATCAGCACCGTAAGCACCGCTGCCAGCGCAAAAGCATAGACGACAAACAACAAGGCCTTGCTCTCTTCATATATTTCCGAGGAGGGCATCGTAAAAAAAAGCACTGCAACAAGTAGACTAATCATCAAGCCATCCGCTAAACGCTCACCAAAAATAGTGGCCAATACATAGGAGCGACTTTGCTTTGTAGCGCGACCCCCGATATGCGCCCTGACGAATTCACCTAAACGCGCAGGTAAAACATTATTTGCGAAAAATCCCAGAATCAAACAGCGGTAGGAAACAAAAAAATTCGGCTGATTGTATTTAAAGAAAAATGGCCAACGGTAAGCGCGTAGCAGATAGCTGACACAAGTTAACGCAAAGGCTGCTCCAAGATGCCACAGATTAACATTTGAAATTTGTGCAATTAATTCGTCTTTCTGAACAAACCCAAGCAGCCAGTAAATTGCAATTCCTGAAGTAATGACCCCAACAAATAAATTTCTATAAATTTTCTTTCTTTTGTGGGTCATCACGCAACATTAGGTACAAACCGATCGATAATAAAGATGAAACGAACATTTATCGAAGTCATTCAATAGTAACAAGTTTTTTGAAAATTACGCCGCACAGTATATGAGGAGAAGAAATATGGAAATTCAAGGTGTTACGCATTTTGCTCGCCCAAATTTAGAGGGGAATCAGTATGATTCTCTACGTAAATCAACAGCTGCATCAACAGCAAATATAGCTCTATCTGATATTCAAAGGACCTTAGCAGACGCAATCGGTGCTAAATTGGGCGGTTTCATGCAGGCAATTACTGGCAAATTGTCTATCCCTACAACAACTCACGCCCCCTCATTTAGCTCCTCAGCAGCAAAGCTTCTTAGCGGCGACGCTCAAGGCATGATTCATGAAGAAGAATTGCAGCACGCAATGCTTGAACATCTGCTGGGGAAAGTCAGCCCCCAGGCTCAACAAGTCTATGCCCAAGCTCTAAATGCGGCGATCTCCACAGGCAATACGAGTTACGAGGATGCCGCGAAATTAGCTCTGCAAACAGTTGTTAAAGCGGGATTAATCGACTTACAAACTGCTGAGAAAATTCATGGGATTGCATTTCGCGCAGCTCAACTCGACAATAATCTCGAAGCACTTTATGACGGCAAAGGCGGCAAAACAGACCCAACCATTGCTGTCATGGAAAAAAATCAAGCCTTGGCACTTGCCGAAAAAACTCTTGCCCAAATAGAAAAAGGAGAAATTGACGCTCCGCCACGTCAGCTCGATGCACCGTCAAACCAAAAACCACAAACTAGTGGGAGACAATCTCAAGGGTCAGGTGGCGATGATGGCGGAATTTCAAACACCTTCCTCTGGAAACCTGAAGCAGAAAAGGACGGAAAGCTTGTGATTCTTATCCCTGCGAATCTAGCTCAAGATGTCGCCAGTGTAGAAGTCTATGCCAACGGACAATTACTTGAAAAAGGCAAAGCTTATGGGATCGGCAATGGTAGTCGCGCACATTTTCGCTTTTCAAAGCCCGGTAGTGACTTCCCGGACGGCTCAACTGTCCTTGTGCGACTAAATAGTGGGAAGACCGTGACTTACCATATTGGTGATACAGCTAGTAGAATTACTAAGTAATAAAAGTTTGCTTATGGCTATGTATTCGAACGTAATACACCGTAATACGGAGTATTATATGGAGAAAGATTTAACCACTGTACGTATCCCGCGGAAGCAAAAAAAGAACTAGATTGGATTGCTAGTTCGATGGATCGTGACCGAAGTTATATAATCAATCAAGCATTAGACAATTATCTTGAATTACAACGGTGGCAAATTGAGCACATACAAAAAGCCCTCGCAGAAGCTGATCGAGGTGAGTTTATTCCGCATGATGAAGTTATGAAAAATGTTCGTAAAAAAATTAAGCAATTAGCCAATAAGAAATAATGAAAATTTATTGGGCAGCAGGAGCAAACCGTAACATTTTTTAATACATCTCGGAAATGGCCAAATACGCATTAATACATTGCTGAGAATAATTACTTTATCAATTCGTATTCTACAACTTTGCCTTGCTCAATGCGTTTGCGGGCAAGTGAGAATTTAACGTGGCGGTCTTTTACAGTTAAATCCTGATCTGGCATTTCAATTGAAGTGATTCCCAGCAGAGCTTTATATAAAGTATTGCGATCTGTAATTTTGTTCGATGTTTGTAGGGCCTGATAAAAGAGTTTCATTGAAACATAGCAAGAAAAAGTTATTTGTGTGGCCCATACATCCTCGTATTTATCATGTAGTATTTTATTAAATCCAGGCAGTTGAAGTTGTACCTCTGGAAACTCAACGCCTTCGAACAACTCAGCAGCAGCACTAGCCATGACTTCAGGTTTTCCAACCCAATAATTAGAAAAGATCGGCTGAGTTAAGCCCTGTTCACGCAGACGTTTGATAAATGGAACAATTTGGTTGATTGCCAGGTTTAGCAAAATTGCATCAGCATTTGATTTTCTAATGCGACTGACGTGTGAAAAAAACTCCATCTCGGTCGGCATCAACGGTTCATCGACAACTAGGCTTAGACCTGACTTCTTTATTTCAGCGCGAATTCCATCGGTAATTGAGATTAACCAGTCATCTTCAGTTGTAATAGTGGCGATGCGTTTTAGCCCGCGTGAGTTAATTAATTTTACAATCGCCGGTCCATATTCGTCTCCAGTGGTCATCACCTGAAAGGCATAGGGATTTTGAAAAGGAAAGTCTGTGTGACCGATAACTCCAAACAACGGGACTTGCATACGTTTAGACAGAGGATTAAGAGCCATTCCAACTGTACTTCTGATAGTAAATACAGCTTGAGCTTTTTGCTGTTCTACTAGTTGGTTAAAAATACTGAGACTGATTTTCGGATCGTTTTTTGAGTCTTCGTAGATATGCTCAACTGCGTAGGAGCCAAGCTTGTCTTTGGCTGCAAGGTTTGTTCGGGCAATCTCAACGCCACGTTTACAGTCTTCGCCATTATCAGCATAAGTGCCGCTTAGTGGCAGAATAATGCCTAATTTGATTTTTTTAGAGCTATCAGCAAATGCCAAGCTGGCAATTAAGATTACTAAAATGCCAAAAGTTAAAGCACTGAGACGCACTTTAAAAATCAGCAGATACTGATTCGAGGTAGATCTTACGACTGGCTTCATCAACCAAACCTTCAAGAGCTTGTCGCTGTTGGCCACGCGAAAGCTCGCGGCTTTCTAAGCCTTGTAACGTCCCAAAATCAGTGCCGCTTTGAGCCTGAGAAGAACTTCCTGCAACAATGCCTTCACTAACGTTGGCAAAATCAGAATCAAATTCCATACTCTCATCACGCCACAAAATTTGGCCGTTGGTCTTTGTCAGCTCTCCAGAAAGCACCATCACTAAGTCAGAACTAACAGCAATGTCAGACTCTCCAGTCACACTTCTTACATCAGTATCAACTTTCTCGATACGAATCTTCAGCACTGCATCAGCATCGCCCTCGCGATCAACCACACGCACAGCGCCATAACGCTCAAAAGAATCCCGCAGCGCTTCCTGTAATTGCACGTCCAACCCAGTTTGCGTTGTCAGATTATCGACGCGAGCGATTTGCACTGATTTAATATCGGGCGGCAAGCTCGAACGGCTCCCTTGGAAAGTATATCCGCACCCGACTAAGGCAAAGGTAAGCACAAGTAAAGTAATAGTTTTCATAGGTTTAATTTATAGCTGATCTCAAAAACATCTTGACTTTACTAGCCTACACGCTATCGGTAAAGAGCAAGAAGAAAGAAAAAATTAATTCGACGGTAAATTATGAGCACTCAGGCTAAATATAATCCAGCAGAAATTGAACCAAAATGGCAAAAATATTGGTTAGAAAATAAGACTTTCAGAGTCGCAATTGACCTGACTAAGCCTAAATACTACGTGCTAGATATGTTCCCCTACCCTTCTGGGGCAGGTCTTCATGTCGGACACCCCGAGGGCTACACTGCCTCTGATATTATCTCGCGCTATAAGCGCATGCGCGGCTTCAATGTCTTACATCCAATGGGCTGGGATGCATTTGGGTTACCTGCCGAACAGTATGCAATCGAAACCGGGACTCACCCAGGGATTACAACTAAAAAAAATATTGAGGTTTTCAAACGGCAAATCCAAGCTTTGGGGTTTTCTTACGACTGGGATCGCGAAATCGCAACTTGCGATGCTGATTACTATCAATGGACACAGTGGATTTTCATGCAACTCTACAAACAGGGCTTAGCTTACATGGCAGAGCTTCCTGTCAACTGGTGTCCAGCACTCGGCACAGTGCTTGCCAACGAAGAAGTAATTGACGGCAAAAGCGAGCGTGGTGGCCATGACGTGATACGTAAGCCGATGCGCCAATGGGTTTTGGCAATCACAAAGTATGCAGAAAGCTTGCTGGAAACGCTTGATTCTTTGGACTGGCCAGAAAGCGTTAAAGAAATGCAACGTAATTGGATTGGACGTAGCGAAGGAGCAGAATTTAGCTTCGAAATTGCTGGACATAGCGGGAAAAAATTTAGCGTTTTTTCAACCCGCCCAGATACCTTATTTGGCGCAACTTACGCAGTTCTAGCGCCAGAGCATCCGCTACTAGAAGAAATTGTTCCACAATCACATCACCAAGCGGTCTTTACGTATGTCGATGAAGCTAAGCGCAAGAGTGAGCGGGCCCGACAGGAAGAAGCTGACAAGAAAACAGGTGTCTTTACTGGAGCATTTGCGCTTAATCCGGCTAGCGGAAAGCAGATGCCAATCTATGTCGCGGACTACGTTTTAATTAGCTACGGCACTGGCGCAATTATGGCCGTGCCTGGACATGATGAACGCGATCATGAATTCGCAAAAAAGTTTAAACTCGAAATTATTGAAGTTGTCTCTGGCGGCAATGTTCAAGAGGCGGCCTACACCGGTGATGGCTTTGCGATTAACTCTGGATTTCTCGATGGCTTAAGCACTGCACAAGCAAAAGAAAAAATGATTCTCTGGCTTGAAGACAAGCAACTTGGGAAACGCCGGGTAAACTATAAATTACGAGATTGGCTCTTTAGCCGGCAGCGCTATTGGGGTGAACCTTTTCCAATTATCCATACAGAAACTGGGCCAAAGCTTTTACCTGAAAGTGATTTACCGGTAATGCTTCCTGCAATTGAAGATTTTAAACCAACTGGCGAAGGCGAACCACCACTTGCTCGCGCAACTGAGTGGCTAAATACAATTGATCAAACCACCGGCAAACCTGCTCAACGCGAAACCAATACTATGCCACAGTGGGCAGGTAGCTGCTGGTATTACTTACGCTATCTTGACGCACGTAATCACAAACAAGCTTGGAGTAAGGAAGCCGAAAATTATTGGATGCCGGTAGACCTTTACATCGGCGGCGTCGAACACGCAGTTTTACATCTCTTATACTCACGTTTTTGGCATCATGTACTCTTCGACATCGGCCTCGTATCTACACGTGAACCCTTTCAGCGTCTGATCAACCAGGGCATGATTCTCGGTGAGGATCATCAGAAAATGTCCAAATCACGTGGAAACGTGATTAATCCAGATGACATCATTAAAGAATACGGTGCCGACACCTTACGCCTCTATGAAATGTTTATGGGCCCGTTACAACAAGTCAAGCCTTGGAATACTGCTTCAGTTGGTGGGGTTCATAAATTTCTCCACCGCAGCTGGAAACTTTTAATTGATGAGGCGGGTAATCTTAAATCGACAATTCTACCCGACCGTGACTGTAAAAATGCAGAGCAAATTGAACGTGCAACGCACCGCATGATTCAAAAAGTAACAAACGACTTAGAAGACAAAGACTTGAAATTCCATACCGCAATTGCCGCGATGATGACTTTCTTGAATGAAGCTAGCAGCGAGACGACGCTTCCACGATCAGTTTGTGAGCGTTTTGTTTTAGTACTTTCTGCCTTTGCTCCACATCTCGGGGAAGAATTATGGCAAAAGCTTGGTCATGCACAAACTTTGGCTTACGAAACATGGCCAAAATTTAATCCAGAACTTACCAAAGCAGAACTGATTACAATTGCGATTCAAGTTAATGGGAAATTGCGTGAAACACTTGAGGTGGCACCCGAGACGGACAAAGATCAGCTCTTAAAGCTAGCGAAAGAACAGGAGAAAGTAATTTCCTACTTAGCTGGTAAAACCTTGGTTCGCGAGGTTGTGGTACCAGGACGATTAGTGAACTTTGTGATTAAATAACTGCTCAGCAGTCAGGCGAGACTAGGCTGCTAATGGCAACTTGTTTGCAGCAGTCCCCAAAAATGCCTCAGCAACGAGTGCCTTTGCATCGTCTTGAATCATAATCGAAAGACCATTAATCAACTTAATGTGTCTTGAGACTTCGTCCCAATTCCCTAGATCGATATAATCGGCTAACGCCTGTGCAAGCTTACGTTGCTTAAGCAACATCTCTTCATAGGCTTCAACGCGTCTTAAAATTTCAGGGTTCTTAGAACTAATTGAGGTAAACGAACTCTTAGCAAGACGTACTGCTCGTTCAAGTTCATCTAAAGACGTAAAAAGTTTTACTACAACATCATGAGCCATTTTAAATCCTCATCATCCACTTCCACACACAACGCACCCACAGTCTAACACTGCAAGTCTGCCTTACACGAACTCTAATCAGTGGTTTTTGGAGAATTGCTTCTTTCAGCAGGTAACTACCTGGAAATAAAAGACTTAATCTTCTGGCTCTTCCCCTGCAGGTGCCATTTTTACAAGCCTGGGCTGAAACCTACCAAGAATATTAACTAAGTCCTCTTGCTCACGCATCACGCTATTAATGTCCTTATAAGCTTGTGGTGCCTCGTCTAGGCCAGCAGAAATCAAGGTAACTTTTTTCTTTTGTAACTCTAAATCCAAGGCCTTTCTGGTAATATTTTCACGTGCCTTGTTACGTGACATTTTTCGCCCCGCTCCATGTGAGCAAGAGTTAATTGAGGACGGCTCTCCTCGTCCCTCAACCAAAAATCCAGGATCGACCATCGTGCCTGGGATATATCCCAAAACTCCTTGATGTGCAGGCGTTGCCCCCTTACGATGCACAAATAAGTTTTTACCGCCAACTTCCTCGCGCCAAGCAAAATTGTGATGGTTCTCTACTTGGAATAATGACTTTGCTGATAGGGCTCGTAAAATTTCTCGATGAATAATTTGGTGGTTTGCAGAGGCATAGCGGCCCATTAACTGCATGGCTTGAAAGTATTCTTCCCCATCACCAGGAATCGTAAGCCAGGCCAGTTGCTTCAGGGTTTGATTCAATTCCGGATGAGATTTTTCTGCAATCTTACTATAGTGGCTCGCAATCGCTGCCCCACTACCACGCGAGCCACTATGCGACACAAGTCCAAGATATTTACCGGCCTTGAGTTCTTCCCGGTCATAAAGCAATTCGAATTCACCAAATTCGACAAAATGATTCCCTGAGCCGCTTGTTCCAAGTTGACGCCAGGCTTTATCTTTTAGTGATCTGACCAGTGGGCTAATGTTCCAATCTTCATCTAAGACTGGATGATCCAGGGTCTGATCGCGGGTAGATCCGATACCAAAAAAAGTCTGTGTTTTAAGTACAGCGCTAAAAATATGCTGCTCTCTTTCAAAACGTGAAAGCGGAAGATCCAGCACTGTAAGCATCACACGGCAGGCGATATCAACCCCAACAGCATAGGGGATAACTGAATTCTCTGTGGCGATAACTCCGCCAATCGGTAAACCATAGCCGACATGAGCATCGGGCATTAGCGCCCCGTAGCTTGTAACTGGCAGTGCGCAGGCATTATGCATTTGTGCGTGCGCAGCTTGATCGATCTCGCTGCCCCAGGTTTTATAACTCGCTGACATTTGCGCAGTTTACTTCAGATCCCAAGCTTCAATCCACTCAGTCGTGGCACGTTTTAAACCAAAGTCGCGCTCAAGGCTTAAGGCCATTTCTGGCATATGGCCTGCGCCATAATAAATTGCAAGATGCTGCTTGCCCTGGCGTAGTTCTTCTTTGAGCACAGACAATGCTTCTTTATTTCTTACCCCGATAATCGCATCACTGATTGGCCCCTTAAGTAGCGACATGATATCCTTCACGCCAGTGATACTTTCTGCGAAAAGCTTACGTAAATAACCTTTGCGTTCGGACTCAGGCTTAAGCAAGATTTGGGCAATCTCAAGCATAGCCTCGAAGTCAGACTTTTTAGTGATGTTCTCATTCGCCGCCAAACTTGTTGCAATCAAGCGTAAAATAATAGTTTCTGTCGTCTCGCCTTGCGCTGACATCGCTTGCCTCAACTCTTCAGGAGATAAATCAGCGTGAACAAAATTTTTAGCCTGGTAGTCAATGTGCTCAAGTTGGAAACTTAAACCCAACATACTCGAGAATCCAGTTTGCAACGAAGAGAGGGTGCTCCCACTGCTTTGATCTTTTTGCGCTAAGCTTTTGACGTGCTCCTCTTCAGCAACAAGTTCATACAAAACAGCATCATACTGCTTAAAAACTTGATTCAGTTTAGAAAAATAAGCGACATTCCCAAGATGCACTGCGGCAACCAAGTCTACCTTTGTTTTTCCATCCGTAGAGACATAATGAACTATTGCGGTATCTAATGACGTTGCCTGACGATCGGTCTTAGCAACTCGCACGAAGTCATCCATGCCATATTCGGCTTGGGCGGTATGGATTGAAAAAACAAAGAGCAAAAAGAAGATTGGCAGAGATAATAGTCGCATAAAAATATAAAAAATCAGCACTTCCCAGTTAACGTACTAGGAGTTATAAACTTTGGCAGAATCTAACGAAAGGAATTTATGAAAATACGCGTATTCGTCTTATTTTTATTACTCTCTGTGGCCGCCTTATCTGCTTGTTCTGGATCATCTGAGTTAGATTTCGGTTCTGCCAAATTCCGCTTACTACACCTGATTCCTGACTCCTCTGCAATTCAGGTTGAAATTGATGGTTCGACTGAAGTCGAAGATTTGCGCTATCTCGAGGTCAGTGAATATCGCAAAATTAGCTCTGGCACTCAACTTGTAGAGGTTAGCCCGCTTAATTCTTTTTTAACGTACTTTAGAGAATCGAAGAATTTCAGAGATGGCAGAGAATATTCGATTTTCGCTGTAGGCCTCCAAGATGTCGAAGGCGACGAGGAGGATGTAGATGGAATTTTTGTCGAGGATGATAACGACAAGCCTGATTCGGGAAATGCCAGAATCCGTATTATTAATGCAATTCCTGAAAACCAACTAAGTCTTGATGTCTACGTCACTGCTCCAGAAACAAATCCGGATACGATTGCTCCATCAATCGACAGAATGCGTTTCAAAGATGTCACAGACTACCTCGAAGCTCCTGCAGGCATCTATAAAATTCATGTGCGAAATGATCAGACTAACGTTGACGAATTTATTACTTCACCAATTGAGTTAGCTGATAGGCGGGTTTACACTATCGCGCTTGTAACTTCACGCGGCGGGGATAAGCCCTATAATGCTCTGGTAGTCAGAGATAGGTAGAAGGGGGTTGAGCTGCAAGGGCTCCAGTTGGACTGATGATCTGACTTGCATTATAAACGAGTATGAGTTTTGGCTATCGGTCTAACCCAATCAAATCCTTGCTCTACTTACTGCTGAGCATACATTTATTAGCAGTTGCTGTGGATTCTTCACTGGCAGCGCCCAATCAATTCGTAGATTTAAGAATCTATCAAATCATGATTGATCGCTTCAGTGATGGCGACCTCGCTAATAATAATAACCTTGGAGTCGCTCCATATGGTTTCCGTGGAGGAGATCTCCGTGGCGTGATCGATAAGCTTAGCTACATTCAAGATCTTGGGTTTAATGCAATTTTACTGAATCCAATCTTTTCAGGCGATGCCCCGCATGGCTATGCGGTCAAAGACTTCTTTCAAGTCGATCCGCGTTTTGGCACACTTCAAGACTATGATGATTTGATTGCGGCAGCACACCAACGTGGAATGAAAATATTTTTTGACTTGGTTCTTAATCATACAAGTGGAAATTCATTAATCTTTAAAAACCACCCCGAATGGTTTCGTCCAGTCGAGAAGGTTAAATCAGGCAACGAAGCATTAATGGATCTGCCTTGGGCAGAGGCAACTTTTTTTACACTACACGATCTGAACCAAGACCAAGCAGAAGTATATAATTATCTGCAAAGCGTAGCTAAATTTTGGTCCCAACGTGGAATCGACGGGTTTCGCATGGATGCCGTCACATTAATTGAACCAAAATTTTGGAAAAAGTTTAACGCAGAGCTTAGAAAGTCAGTAAAAAAGGATTTTATCATTCATGGAGAAATTTTTTCTACTGATCGAGAACGCATCATGCGTTACCTTCCCGCTTTTAATTCATTTTTTGATTTCCCCCTACAAGCTGCACTTAGCGACGTAGTAATAAAGGGCCACCATCCAGTTTTAATTAAGGAATCTCGGATGCTCGATAGCTTAACTTATCCAAAAGATAAAATGCGCTTTAGCTTTATTGATAATCACGACTTAGAACGCTTCCCCCTCGGAGCGAATAACCGCTTACGCAAGCTCGCACTTGCGTTTATTTTCACTGCTCACGGCAATCCAACACTCTTATACGGCACTGAAGTTGGGCTTGAAAATGATCCTCAACTCAGCAAATCCGTTTGGGACAAAGGGCGCTCAACCATGAATTGGGAAATTCAACCAGAAAGAGATCTTCGAGGGTATGTAAAATTCCTAAACCAACTTCGCACAACTTACGAATTGACTACCGCCGAACGTTCTGATGTTTGTGATCGCGACTTGCCGCCACTTTATTTCTCAATTTTTCAATCTAAAAATAAAAGATTAATCGCAGTTTATAATTTTTCCGATCAGGTTTTTACAAATTATGCTTTTAATATCCAGCATCTACTCAGTGGACCAACGGCTATGCAGAAGCTCAAAAAGGAGCTTAGCTTAGTAACGCTTACTCCGGGGGAAAATGCAGTAATAATGAGCGACCTCCGTGGAATCGTAAAATTAACAATCCCCGCGTTGAGTGCAGAATTTTACGAACTTCAATAGAAATGCCGATAGTTCAGTCTCACTAATTATTTTAGTTTTTCAGGCAATTGCTGCTTGTCTTTAAATATTTCCGAAATCCCGGCAAGCGACCCAATGATACCCGATGTCTCTAGTGGCAAGAAAACTTTAGTCGCCTGACCATTAGCAACTTTCGGTAAAGCCTCTAAATACTTTATCGCAATCAGCTTATCATCAGGCTTGGCATCATGAATCGCATTATAAACAGTTTCAATCTCGTATTTCTGAGCATCAGCAACAGTTTTAATTGACTGCGCACGACCTTCAGCTTCAAGAATCACAGATTGCCTGTGCCCCTCAGCGCGGAGCACTTCAGATTGTTTTTCACCATCAGCTTTTAGAATTTGAGCTTGGCGAATACCTTCCGCATCAAGCACAACCGCACGCTTTTCACGTTCAGCTTTCATCTGCTTAGACATTGCATCGGTAATATCACGAGGTGGCTCAATTGCCTTTAATTCAACACGTGTGACTTTTACGCCCCAGCGGTCAGTTGCTTCATCCAGCACTGTTCTAAGTTGCACGTTAATCGTGTCGCGCGAGGTCAAAGTATGATCGAGCTCCATATCGCCGATAATATTACGCAGTGTCGTCTGGGCTAAATTTACAGTCGCAAGATAAAAATCCGCTACGTTATAGGTAACCTTAAAGGGATCAGTAATTTGAAAATAAATTACCGCGTCTACTGTAACCGAAACGTTATCCTTAGTGATCACATCCTGAGGTGGAACATCGAGGACTTGCTCACGCATGTCGACTAACCGCAGCGACTGCAAAAACGGAAAAATAAAAGTTAGACCCGAATCTGTGGTTTTTGAATATTTCCCTAGCGTTTCAATAATACCTTTCTCGTGCTGGCGAATGATACGCAGCATTGAATTCGCTACGATGAAGAGTAAAAATAATCCAGCGCCAATTAGCCAAAGATTCATATGCCTAGTCCTCGATTAAAAATTTAATAACTATACTTTTTTAACTTGCAAGAATGTGCCTTCCGCTTTCTCCACCACAACTTCGGAATTTGCTTCGATTGCATCAACTGATCGCGCACTCCATGTTTCGCCTTTAACCTTCACCGTGCCAGGTTTGTGTGGACTAATCGCCGAAACTACAACACCACGTTGATTAACAATTTCATCGATATTAGATGGTCGATCTTCCCCCTTAAGGAGCTTCATCAGCATTGGCCGTGCAAGTAATAGAAAAAGTGTGGCGAGCGCAAAAAAAGCAACCCAAACCAAAGTATGATTAGTGCCCAGATAGGCAAGTAAACTTGCAATTGCGGCGGCGCCAGCGATTAAGGCAAAATAAAATAATCCAGGCGTCAGAACCTCGATCACTAGCATCCCAATTGCGAAGATTGCCCAATTAACCCAAAATTCAAGTTCCATGTTTCCTGTCTCCCAATCACGGAAAACAATAGAACAGGTCAATTTGTACTACAAGATTTTTATAGCTAGTTACTGGTTAAGAAGCTGCGTATTTCACAGAACATCCGTAGGGTTTAGTGTCCGAAGTAGCAACTGCTTTAGCTTCCAGTAAAGCGTTTAAAGCTTCGCGCACATAATTACGTGCTGATAACGGGTTACCAAAAAAACCGCTGTCGTCATCTACTGCTCCTTGATAGCGCAGTACTCCCTGTGGGTCGACGATAAATAGATGCGGTGTGGTTTTTGCCCCATAAAGTTTCCCGACTGCCCCGCTAGAGTCGTTTAATAATGCAGAGCTTTTTACCCCATAGGTCGTAACAAAATCTTCTGCGCGCTCTATTGTTAAATAATCTCCATGCCCTTTTGCGGTTGAATTAATTCCTAACCAAACCACACCTTTTGCCAAATACTCCTCTTGAAGCTTTGGCATGTTGCCGGACTTATAATGTCTTTTGACAAACGGACAATTCGGATTAACCCATTCTAGTACAACCGTTTTGCCAATGAAGTCTGAGAGCTTAATTGTCTTCCCGTCGTAAGTCTGTAGCTCAAAGTCAGGCGCCTTACTGCCAGTGCGAACACCTGCAGTAAGCTCATCTGCACTTACAGCCACAGCTAAAAGAACGACAATACTAAAGATGAAAAATGCTAATAATTTTTGCATAAAAAATCTCTCCTATGATTGGGCCAAGGCTACTTTCAAAGATTGCGCAGTTTTAACGTAAGTGCGTGAGGAGAATTGGATCGATTCAACTTCCTCGTCAGTTAATTCACGTACAACTTTTGCCGGACTTCCAAGGACGAGTGACCGTGGAGGGAACTCTTTGCCCTCGGTCACTAACGATCCAGCCCCCACGATTGAATCAGAACTAATGCGGGCTTCGTCTAAGATAATTGAACCCATCCCGATGATTACTCGGTCGCAAACCGTAGCTCCGTGAATAATCGCACGGTGCCCAACTGTGACATCGTCGCCAATAATTGCTGGTGTTCGACCATGCGAGGTATGCACGGTAACATGCTCTTGCAAATTAGAGTTACTGCCAACTTTCACAGGTAGAATATCGCCACGGATAACCACATTAAAAAAGACAGAAGAGTTTTTCCCGATTGTCACAGCCCCAATGATCCAACTATCTGGAGCGATAAAAGCAGCCTCGGCAACTTGTGGAATCTGCTCTGCAAGTTTTAAAATCATAATAGACTTCTTAGACTTCTTTCGAATTAGAATTTTAGCAACAGCTTAACATCTTGATATGATTGAGCAAACAAAGGAAATCTTTTAAAAATTTTCAATCTTTTATTAAAAGAAGTTTAATAAGCGCAAAGCTTGTTCAACCACCTGCTCGGCAGTTGGGCGCATCAAACCTTCAATATTCTTCGCATATGGATAGGGATAATCTAATCCAGACATTACTAGCGGAGGACCGTCTAACCAATCAAAAGCGTTGTCACAAATAAAACTGGCAAGCCAAGATCCATAACTCGCAATTGGCCATGCCTCCTGAACGATTAGCGCGCGGTTTGTTTTTTTAACTGAATTAATCACGGCCGCTTCATCGAGTGGGCGTAAACTTCTTAAATCAATTACTTCCGCATCAATATGCTGTGCCGCTAAAAGCTCGGCAGCTTGCAGGCAAGTTGGCACAGTTTTTGACCAACAAAAAAGAGAAATTTGACTGCCGCTACGCTTAAGATCTGCCAGACCAATCGGAATCAGGTATTCTTCCTCAGGCACTGGCCCCTTATTGCTGTACATCGCCTCAGATTCAATAAAAACGATTGGGTTATCATCGCGAATTGCTGTCTTTAGTAAACCCTTGGCGTCATAGGGCGTAGCCGGCATCACAACTTTAAGTCCTGGAACATGCGCATATAATCCTTCAAATGACTGGGAGTGTTGCGCCGCGAGTTGATGCACAGACCCACCTGGGCCACGAAAAACAATGGGCACTTTAAATTGTCCGGCCGACATTTGGCGGATTTTTGCAGCAGCATTAACTACTTGATCAATTGCGATTAGCGAAAAATTCCAAGTCATAAATTCGATGACTGGACGCATCCCCACCATCGCTGCGCCAACGCCGATTCCCGCAAATCCATTCTCACTGATCGGTGTATCGATAATACGCTTCTCACCAAAGCGTTGGAGCAATCCTCGTGATACCTTATAGGCACCATCATAATAACCAACTTCTTCACCCATCAAAAACACATTAGGGTCGCGTTCCATTTCTTCGGCTAACGCTTCATTCAATGCTTCTCGAATGCTTAGTTCTCTCATTGTCTTCACTGTAATCTTTATATGGATACGTAATCACTAATCATATTTGGTGTTGGTTCAGGCGATTCGTGCGCAAACTGCACAGCATCTGCAATCTCATCCTCAACCGCCGACTTGATTGGGTCGATTTGCACAGCAAGCTCAGGATAATCTCGGCGCAAACGTTCTTCTGCAAGAAACAGTGGATCGCGTGCCTTCCAGGCCTCGACTTCTTCTTTAGTGCGGTATTTCCCAGGATCTGCCATCGAATGCCCACGGTAGCGATAAGTTTTAAACTCAATCAACATTGGTAGGGATTCATTGCGCGCACGGTCAATTGCTCGTTTTGCTGTGCGGTAACAATCAACAACATCTACGCCTTCAACAGAATCTCGAGCCATCGGATAACCTAATGCGCGAATAGAAGCATCATCCGTGACGAGTGAGCGCGAAAGTGGAGTGCCCATCGCGTAGTAGTTATTTTCTACGATAAAAACTACTGGCAATTTCCAAAGGGCAGCAAGACACATCCCTTCATGAAATGGTCCAATACTAACTGCGCCATCACCTAGAAAACAAACGCAGACGGCTCCCTCATCGCGATACTTCGCAGCAAAAGCAGCTCCTGCAGCAATTGGTACATGCGCGCCAACAATACCATGACCACCAAGAAAATTATTTTTTGCATCAAAGAAATGCATCGACCCGCCAAGACCCTTGCTACAGCCAGTTGCTTTGCCAAATAATTCGGCCATTCCTTCACGTGCCGTCCCGCCTCGAGCAAGATATTGACCGTGGATGCGATATGCTGAAATTACGTAGTCTTTTGCTTCGAGTGCTTCGATCACTCCTGCACCAACAGCTTCTTGGCCAATATACAAATGCAAAAAGCCGCCGATCTTTCTTTCTGTGTACGCTCGCGCTGCTTCTTCTTCAAAACGGCGCATCACGAGCATCTTACGGTAAATTTTTAGTAACTGTTCTCCAGTCATTTAAATCCTCAACTATGAAGCAGTAAAAAATCACAAATTAATAGATGATTCAACGTTTAGCTTTCTGTCGAGGAAAAGAAAGCTAAACGTCAGCTAACTTATAAGACTTAGCCTTCTACTTATTCTTACTGATTGTCATCACAAGGCATGGTCGCGTAAATTTTGGCAAACATAATATATAACTATGAAAAAGGGGCAAGGAGTAGTTCAAGCGCAGGCCTAAGTCACCCACGCACATTCCACGTAAAAGGGTGAGCTGTTGCTCTAGTGTCGTGAGAACCCAAAAGTCTCACGGTGGGTTACCACGGCATTTCATTGCACGTGCGCTCCGCTGAAGTCCACTCAAGCCGCAAGCGGCATGGAGGCAGGTCATTATGAGCACAGAGGCGGCACCCGTTATCCTAAAGTATCGGTTCTTCGCAACAATTGAGTAACAGCCGACCCAGAGCACAATCTTACTCTTTGCTTTCTAGCTTGTCGAATTTCAGGAGCAGAAATATAATTGATGGAAATTAACAACTTAACAAAACCCGCATTACTCATCTAGGTTAATAATCTGAGTTTATTTTGTGCAAAGCAGTTCTAACAATTCAAACACAAGTAAGTCACTGCTAATTCCCCGAAGTAACAACAGCTCTTATTTATTAAGTGTTGACCCGAGTTTAAGATCAACTGGCTGGGTATTATTTTCCATCGAAACGCAAGCACCAGTTATCGCTGGACTGATTAAACCGACCAACACTCAACTTGCGCTAGCAAGTCGATTGAACCAATTTCAAAATACCGTCAGTGAGTTACTCGAATATTTAAAGCTTAATTCAAAAGATTATTTAGTTTGCGAGGGTCCTGCGCCGTTAGTCCTCAATCCGCAGAGTGCACTCAAGGTTGAGCATGTGCGGGGAATGTTTGAGACTATCGCTCGAGCTCGTAACGTTTGTGTCCCCGGGCGCTTAAATCCCCGGTCTGTGCAATCAGAAATTTTAGGATTACGGGGAGCGCAAATTAATCGTAAACAAGTTAAAGCTGTCGCCAAAAAAACTTGTGAGCAGTTGTTTCCAAATTTAAATTTAGAGCTTGTTGGCATTAAAATCCGCAAAAACGAATTGCCTCAAGATATTATTGATGCCCTATTGATTGGCATGCTTGCCTGTAGTCGAATCCGTCAGGCAATTTTTAGTGGTATCGAACCTGAAGCATCGTTTGCAGAACGTAGGCAAAATTCGAGATCTAAGTCAGCTTGGCAAGGCTGGTCAGAAAAGGATTTAATTTCCCGTGCTGCAGCCTCTGCTGAAACAATCCGTAAGGTCAGATGAAAAGTAAGCGTAATCAATACTTTTTCTTGATGATTGTCTGGTTTCTATCGGGCTCTGTTTTGCAATCTTTAGCTGACCAGCGAGGCACGGCCGAACTAAGAATTTGTTCGCAAAATCTTCACAACTTTAAAGTTTTTGAACGTAAGCAATATGAGCGAGAAGCAACAAAGCTTAAAGCTTTAGTCGAACGAATGACCACAGCGCAATGTGATGTGATAGGAGTTCAGGAAGTAGGTAGTCCAAGCTATCGACTTGCGTTAAAAAATCTCGAGGCTTTAGCAAGCCAATTGCAAAAGACTTCGGGAGACTCTTACAAGGCAGTTGTCGCTGAAAGTATTCGTAGTCCGATTACAGTAGGATTTTTAGTCCGCGAAAAAGCAGCAACAATTACTGGAACAATTGATTACTCAAAACAAGTTCTTCCTAAACTTTCAGTCTTGGGGAAACCTCACACCGGTAACCGCGGGCCATTGTTACTGCGTTTGAAAGTTCCAGGGAAAAATCAGAAGCCGAGTCGGCCGGTTTCCTTGATTACAATTCATTTTAAATCACGTCACGACGGATTTAAAGACCGATCGGGTACAAATTTCGAAACACTGCGTATGGAAATGGCTGAAGGTGTGCGACAACTTGCTGAAAATGAAGTTAAAAATCTCGATTCAAGTGGCATTGTTTTAATTCTTGGCGATCGCAATAGTGAAGAAGATTCAGCGGCCGCCCAAATCCTCACTGGAAAACTGCTACTGAGTGATTTTCAAAGCCCTCAACATTGCCTACTTACGCGCGATCAAGATGCAAACTGTAATCCTAGAATTGATCGCACGCCGAAATTCGTTCCGATTTTTGCTGAAAAGAAAAAGCGAATTTCCGGCAGTGGCTTTGGCAGTATTCGCTACAACGGACGAGTAACACTAATTGACGAAATTTTGATAGAAGCTGCAGATCGTGACTTATTTACTGGCCAAGATCGACAACTCAGTGGAGATTTTATCGGAATCTTTGGCAAGGGTAGCGATCATAAGTTGCTAGTTAGCGAATTAAATTGGTAAGTGGTATCTCTAGATAAAGTCTCCGGGACAAGGAAAATATTTTATTATGTGGATTCGTTCTTCAGCTGCATTATCAGAGCATTGTTATCAAGTTACGACTCCCTTTTCGAGCCATTTACTAATTCACGATCAATCGACAGCATTAGTTGACTGTGGGGTATTCGCTGGCGGAAAAACACTTGTAGAAGAGATTCAAGCCGCATTAGGCACTGAGCGCACGCTCGATTATCTTTTATTGACGCATGCCCACTCCGATCACTGCGGCGGAGTATATCATTTAAAGCAAGCTTACCCTGCGCTAAAGATCTTAGCCTCACCAGCCACAGCAGATGAATTCGGGAAGAAACATTTTATTGAAGAGTGCTTAGCATTTAATCAATCAGTTTGTGGCGCGATTCAGAACTGCGATAGTAGCGACCTCGAGAAACTTTCTCCATCGCTTAAGGTCGATCAATTGATTCGTGACGGCGACTCAATGTCACTCGGCAGCGAGGTTGAAATTAAAGTGATTGGCTGCCCAGGACATACTGATGACTCGATTGCCTTTTTTATCCGCCCCGACATGGCAATCGCTGCAGGAGAAGCCTTAGGCTGGTACAACGGTCGTAATCAAGCTTTCCCCTGCTTTCTTTCAAGTTACCATGGGTATGTCATTAGCTTAGACCGCATTCTTAATCTTGAAGTGAAAGTCGTAAGCTTAGCTCACGCGGGGGCAATTACTGGTGACATGGCGATGAGCTACCTTAAGGAACTCCGTGATAGTTCGAAGGCATTCCACGAACTTATTCGTGAACGAATGAGTTTAGGCGCAACAGCACATGAAGTTGCAGAAACTTTAGCGCTAGAGTGGAAAGAGCAAGGCATTGCTCCTGAAGGCCCTTTTAGCGAAACCATGCGTAAAACTGTGCTGGAAATGGTGCGCGTGATTGCGGACGACCGCTAGGGCAGGCTCCGCAGTAATGAACACGCTCTGAGCGCTCTTGGTGAAATTTTTTCTTCGGTTGTACTCGGCCAGGCCATGCATAATAATTAAGTGAACGAACTGATACTGGCCTGCGTAGGCCCTCGAAAAACTTTCAGCAAGCATTCAACCGAGCTACTCTCGGCCTGAGACCTCGGCGTGAGTTCGGTCGAACGCTCGAGTCGAAGGCACGCCGAGGGCTCCACTCTGCGCTCCATTGAAGATACTTTAAACTCAAATAATCATAGTAAAACAACTAGTTGAAATTTATGCCGTGGGTGGATGGGGCCCTGGGTGGGGAGAGGTTTGAAGAAAGTAAAGCACAGCCCGAGCCGAATTGTTGGAAGCTAGCAGAACAGTTTGGCCGAGGGCGAGCCATTTCTGAAAACCTCTCTCCATCTAGGGCCCATAAGGATGGTGCTTAAAGGCTTTTATTTGCTGAGACACTTTTCGAGAGAGCGTAACAAAATGCCAGGCAGAGCTACCCTGATAAAGCCATACTTTCCCAGAAAATTTAATTTTTCGCGGCATATGATCGCTAACTTAAGCCGATGCTTTTAAACGCCATGGAAAAGTGAACTCATGAGTAGGCTTCAAATACTCACCCATGCGCCTGAAATTCTTTTAAAAACTGGTCGGTTTCGGCAATCGAAGTCTGCATTTGATGAATCAAATTCTCAATGCCTGATTCAATACTCTTGGCCTCGTCCTTAAGTGAACCAAGAGCCTGAGCATTAAGGTTATGCTTTAAGTAGAGCACGTGATCGCGAAACTGAGTAAGCACCGGCTGGAGATTTGCATAGGAGTCATTCAAAGCCTCATGCATATGCTCATATTTTTCTTGAGTGCTTTTTAGCTTAGCCAGGCTATCGTACTTCAATCCAGAATTTGCTATGGAATTGGCTTCACTACGCCATTCCTTGAATAAATCTTTAGCGATCTGATCCATGCTCTCGATGCGTGATTTAAGATCCCCGGATTGAGACTCACAATCGTCATACCTAGATTTGAGGCTGTCGTATTTTGTAGCTAAAGGCGTATGCACAGCTGTATACGTCACACGCAGCGTTGTCAGGGCATCCTGGAATTCTTTTTTAGTTTCTTGCTGTTCTGAGCGCGTTGCCGTGACGCGATCTTTTAATAAATCTCGCTTTTCTTTACCTAATTTTTCCCAAGTTGAGTAATAAATCGTTGAACAGCTTGTAAGATAGAACGTAAGGCAAGCGAGAGTAAAAACTGATTTTTTTTGCATATATTCTTATTTTAATTGGCAACTATAAAAATTAGACTGAGTGCCCACATAAATGTCGTTTAAGCTATAGTCTAAGCAATCAGTCTAATTGTCCAGTAAACTGATTTTATTGGACAAAATAAATGAATACCCGTGACGAAAGTTTCGTTAACTGAAAAAACTTTTGGCAACGGGTATAGCAGCTTGTAGATATTTATCGCAAGAAATACGCCAATTTCACTGTAATCCGACTTCATGCTATTGTCAGGAGCATGGAATTTATTAAGCAAACACTCACGCCTGATCAATCCAAGAAATTATTAGGCAACACTGCACATCCAGTATGGATTTATCTATATCAACACCCGCAGCATCAATGGGAATTTGCAATCGGAACACTTGCTGAACCGGGTTCCGAGAAATTTTCTCTGGGCGGTTTTCGCATCGTCCCCGTAGAACGTGCTGAAACAGCCGGTTTTAGCACAGCAACTGAGGCAGGAAGTTTAGCTCTCGGGATGGAGAAAAAAGTATATTGGTCCAAATTAGTCGAAGTTGCAGGACCTCGCGGACGCAGAGTGTTGCCGCGCGTCGTGGGTGGCAAATGCGTTTTAAAACCTTCCCGCGGCTACCGCGTTGGGGAATCAAATGATGAAGAGGCCTTGAATTTTGGCATCACCTGCCTGAAAGACTTTGAGCAAAGTGTTAAAGTCCATATCGTTACTGGACAAGATCTCGGACATGGAGTTCTTAGTAATGGCGATGAAACTTCACTTGAATTTTTGGGTAGGCATTTCCCAGGCTCAATTCTTGCTGACACTTCGAAACCTACCGGTGAGGGAAACTACTACGCACTCAAGGGCATGCTTGAGGGCTTCGGAATTGACGTTAAAAATGCTCGCGTGGGCATGATGGGCTGCGGTCATGTGGGCTCACAAGTTTTGCATAAACTGCGAGAAAAAGGTGCAAAGGTAAAAATTCTCGAATCTTCAGAACATAAAGTGCAGATGTTCTCACGTGATGGAATTAAAGCTTATTTACCAACTCATCAGGAAGATTTCTTGAGAGAGGATTTTGATGCTTTAGTTGTCAATGCTGTCGGAGGTTCGCTCAATGGAGTTACCGTTGAGCGAATTGTCAAGAATCCAGCAATTAAAGCAATCTGTGGATCTGAAAACCTCGCACTTGCTGACCCCAGTCTAGAACTAGAACTCCGTAAAGCCGAGAAATTATTTGCTCCAACTGAATGGGCGGGCATGATGGGATACTTAACGGCAGTCGAAGAAAGACTTTGTGCCTTGGAAAATGAGCCTTTTGATATCGAGGTGATGCTTGAAGAAGCGCACTTACTTAAAGAGAGTGCTGTGCGGGCCACGTCATATTGTATTGAGAAGAATTTCTCGATCTCATTTGATCAAGCACTGAAAACTCTTTTTCATCGCGAATAAAATACTAAACTGCCCTAGCGTTTTGTACGCCGACTATCACCTAGCTCATCCGGTATGTCATAAAGACAACTTCCAGGTCGCCCAAAGAGCAGTGCCCCGAGAACTTGATTGCCATTTTCATTGGAGCCAATTGTGCCTGAGCGCACGCCAATTCGCGGTAAAATTTGCAAACTATTACCTAAGCTCGACACCACCCGCCACAACTCAGAGTAATTTTCAGGCGTAACGCGATCATCAGCATTGGAAACGAGGTGAGTAATTTCTGTTTTAAGGAATTTTTCTAACGAAACTTTCAGATCCGGGCTAAGTGGATTATCCCCTGCCCCGTTAGGGAACAATTCCTTACTTATTGGAATAATCGCTGACTGCGACTCAAAAACTGCACGCGCAATGCGCTCTGGGTGAGCAAGTGCCATGCGTTCGACAAACTCGCCACCTTGCTCACGGCCAAACCAATATACTTCTCGGGATTGGATTTTTAAGTTTGTAGCAAGATAATCAATCAATTCCAGCAAAATTAGATCAGATCTCCTCCCCTGAAGATTAAACTGATCATACTCGGGAAACTGGACCACATCATACGCCGGCACAAGTAGCGTCAGATGCAGTAACTGTGCAAGTGGAAGCAGTGCATCAAAATCACTTTCTGCCTGAAGTTGATAATCATGGATATAAACTAACAACTTTGGCCACGCGCCTCCAACACGTTTTAATCCCGGATAATAGAGATAATATTTTAAGCCCTTGTAATAGAGCTCAAGTTTACGGCTTTCGGCAAAGTTCGAATCAACCTTTTCAATGTTAATTTCATTTTTTGCCCAGCGCATGGCCCAATTAGCAACACTAATTGCAGTCTGATCGAGGCCCTTAAATGATGTTTGCAAGGCATAAATCGCTTCGGGTGTCCCGATTCGACCAAGCGCAGATGTTGCACGTTTGCGCAACTCCAACGGAGTAGACTGATTCCTGATAATCTGAGTCAACAGAGGAATCACTGAAGCGTGCGCTAAATAGCCGTAACTTTCTGTCACTGCAATCTTGATTGGCAAAGCTCCATGGTCATAAGCAAAACGTAAAGTATCAACTGCCAATCGACTACGGGAGCGTCCCAGCACATCAATTAATACCTTCTCAGAATCAGGAAAAAGTCCGCCTTTTTTTAAAAACGAACTAATCGCCTCAAGATCCTGCAAGGTAAAATTAGCCTTAATTTCCATGCCCGCGCGGATTCGCATTGCGAGATCTTCAGCTTTTAATTCCTCAAGTAGAACGCTGATTGCTCTACCCTGCTTCTGGGCAGACTCTTGGGCGAAACCCTTATCGCAAGCCAAGCCTAACACGAGCAGTATTGTAAGTGTGAGGAATAATGATCTCATAGTTCTTCCCTATTAAAAATCTCCGGTAATAATTTTCAGGCTGCGAGCAAGCTCACGTAAATTTTCATTTAATCTGGGTCCAAGAGTAGAAACTACTTTTGCCGCCAAAAATGAAGCAAGCTTTGCCGAATCTTGCAAACTAGAGGAGTGAGAAATGCCATAGAGAAATGCGCCAGCATACATGTCTCCTGCGCCAGTTAGGTCAATTGCCTTGGCCGTAACGGCTGCTTGTTTGTGAGTTTCTCCCTGGTAGCGGATCAGTGAACCTTCGGCTCCAAGGGTCATAACTACATTGGGAACTTGATTGCATAGGACTTGGAAAGCCTGATCGCGGTTTGTTGTTTTGGCAAAGGCGCAAGCTTCCGTATGGTTTGCAAAAACCAGGTCAGTCCCCTGCAGACAAGCCTCGAGGGCTGGCCTAAAATGCTCAACAATAAAAGCATCAGAAAGTGTTAAGGCCACTTTCGCTCCATGTTTTTTTGCATACTGAAGCGCTTTAAGTGCAGCCCTTGATCCAGAATCTGATGACAATGGATAGCCTTCTAAGTAAACCCAGCTTGAATGTTGAATCGTCTCCTCATCAACATCTTGCTCATCAAGTTCAGCACTCACACCAAGATTTGTGTTCATTGTGCGTTCAGCATCTTCGGAGATAAGAATTAAACAAGTCCCGGTAATTTTACCTTCACGTCGTGCATTGGGAGTTAAGATGCCGAGTTCTTGCATTTCGCTTTGATAGCGATGGCCAAAGACATCGTCAGCCACAAGACAGCCATAAGCTGTACTTGCGCCAAGCCCAGCAAGGGCAATAATTGTGTTCGCCGCAGACCCCCCCGAAGCATAATGTGCTTCTTTATCGGCGAAAAAATCAAAAATGCGCATTTGGCTTTCTGCATCAACAAGTTGCATGCCCCCTTTACGCAACTTTAATAACTCCAAGTCACTGGTGGAAACTCGTAATTGAATATCCATTAAGGCATTACCGAGGCCGTAAACATCAAATTTTTTCTTCATTTTGCACTTTTCATTGTGATCATCTTAAGCTGAAGTGATACACTTTCTTTGCAGCATAAAGAAGACAATAAATGTCAGAACAAAGCCACGATCATCACGGAATCCTTAGAAAATTCTTGGCCATACGTGAATTTGAGCTATTTTTCTCAGCTTTACACGCAGCAATATCCCATCAGCGCAAGCCTAGCGTTAATCGAACGACGGTGCTTTTTGCCATTGCAATTGCCCTCTTGCCCTTATTGATCAGTCTATTAAGTAGCTATACAGAGCAATCTGGATTTCGTGATTTGCCTGCGATTGTGGTTGGCATTGCTGCCTTATTTGGCATTCTAGTTCGAGCGCGACATGGCTTTGGAGCTTTAGTCTCGATGCCGCGAAAACGCGCGATCAAATTAACTCATATTGGCTTTGCTTTGGGCTGCATCCCGGCAGTGATTGTTTTAGTTTACTTCCCAGAATTACTGGCTGAACGGAAGGAAGCATTTGCTCAAGCTGCAACAGCTTCTCCAAAATCATACCTACAAAAGGTCATCGCGATCTCAAGCTTTATTTTGCTTGTTTCACTTTGGGCTGCTGCCACGGAAGAATTAATTTTTCGCGGCATGTTAGTTAGTACAATCCGACGTTGGGAGGGCATCAAAAACCATTTGCTGCGTGATTGCGTTGCGGTTTTATTGAGTGCAATGCTTTTCGGAGCTGCCCACGTAGCAACTTGGGGTCTTGGCGCAGCGTTGGTTTTAACCGGAATCGGCATTGGGTTTGCACTTGGGTATATTGCCAATGGTGAAAGACTGGGGATTACGATTTTTTACCACTTTGTCTTTGATGTGCTGAGTATTTCAGTTGCTTTGCTAGCTTGAGATTTAGAAAGACCCTCAAATCATTACGTATCACTAAGTCTAAGCCTTATTCAGGGCAAAGCTTTTTGAGATCGATCTGCAAGGGTAGCAATTGATTTGAGTTTACAGAATTTTTCTTAATTTCCTCAATTCGATCATTCGTGACGGGATGGGTGCTAAACAGTGCAAGTTCATTACTTTTAATTTCGTCGGCCATCATTTTTTCAAAAAACTCTGTTGCGCCATTAAGCCCGCCGTAAACCTTAGCGACCAAATCAATCGAAATCTTATCAGCGGCCTGCTCCTGTGTGCGGTTAAATTTACGAGCAATGAGCTTTTGTGGTAGCGCAAATGCAGCAAGCGCAACTGCATCAAGCCCTGCCAGTTTCAGCGCTGCCGAAGCTCCGAGAGCAAAGCCAATACCCGAGAGATGGTGCCGATGGTGGAAATGTCCATATTCGTGACCTAAAACAAAGGCTAAAGCATTTTCTGTGCTAACTAGCTTTAACAATCCGCTAGTCACGACAATTGTGTTGCCAGGAAAGGCAAAGGCGTTAGGTTGCTCTTCACAAAGTATAGATACTTTATATTTTTTGGATGCTGCTCCGATTAATTTACCTAGTATTTTATCTGCCTCTGGTAACACCGCGTCGTGCGGAAAACTAAAACTTGAAAAAATTTTTGCCTCATATTCAGGGCCAATCGCCAATAAAAGTTTTTCCCCAATTGCACCAAAGATAAAGACCAACCCACAGGCAAAAACAATTGCAGCGGTAACGAGCGTAATAAAATTACGTAGCGGATGCTCGATATCGTAATTTATTTTCTCAACTTCCTGCTTAGGAATGTATTTCATTATTTAAGGGCTGTGGCGACAGCAAGAATCTCTACCCCGAGCTGATCAAGGGCTGATGACTCAAGGCGGAAATGCACGATTTCCTTAGCGCCCCAAGCGCGCGCTTGCTCTTTCATCCGGATCACAGCTTCGCGCCGGGCGCGATCCATCAGCGATTCGTAGCTATTAAGTTTTCCGCCAACCATTGTCTTTAAGCCAGCAACGAAAGTCTTAAAGTAGTCATTGGCAATTACAACCGATCCGCTGACTAATTTCGCTTCGTGATAGTCGCGATCTAAAGCTTGATCAGCGCGTAACGGGATGTAAATCAGTTGTTTTTCGCGCTCAATAATACTTTTGAAGTGTTTTTTTTCGTTTCTTGATCCAAAGAAAAAACCAAGCAACAGTAAAACCGCAGTAACGATGAGTTGAAAGAGATCTTCCATGATTTACTTTACCTCCAGCAACTAAAAATTATTCCACTCGTACTGCTGTGCCATAAGCAAAAACTTCTGCTGCACCAGCTGCAACATCGCTTGTAGCAAAGCGAATTCCAATCACTGCGTTAGCTCCCTTAGCTTGAGCCTGTTGTTGCAAACGATTTAGTGCTTCATTGCGCGTTTCTTCCATCAATTCCGTATAAGCTTTAAGCTCACCGCCAAAAATATTTTTTATTCCAGAAAACATATCTTTGCCGAAATGCTTGGAGCGGACAGTACTGCCGCTGACTATTCCATAGTGCTCAATAATGTTTCGATTAGGAATTTGATTGATTGTCGTAAGAATCATAGACGCTTGCCTCGTTAAAGTGATGCCCCTACATAACATGGAAAAGTGGTTTGAAATACAGGAAATTTAGTGCCACTCTGCCAGCCGCAAAGGGCCGGAGCAGCACTAAGCAGAATTAGCTATTTCTGCCGCGGAAAAATTTAGCAATTGACCCGACTACTTTTTCTAGCTGGGCTTGGCTTAGCTCAGGATAAATCGGTAAAGCTAGTGTCTCTTCTGCTGCTTTTTCGCTCTCTGGGAAATCCCCTACTTGATAACCCAGATAACTAAAGCATTCTTGTAAATGCAGTGGCACAGGATAGTAAACTTCGCAGCCTACTTGCTCGGCCTGTAAAAATTTTAGTAACGCATCCCGTTCTGGTGTGCGCACTACGAATTGATTGTAAATGTGTCGAGCATTTTTGACTTCAACTGGCAGGCTCAGAATTGATGCTAAACCAGCTTCAGAAAATAGTTGACGGTATTTTGCGGCGTTGTTTTGGCGTGCCGCGCTCCATTGATCGAGATACTTAAGCTTAACTTCGAGCACCGCCGCTTGCAGGGCATCAATGCGGAAATTCCCTCCAATCAATTGGTGAAAATATTTGGGTTGCATTCCATGCACGCGAAGGATTTTCATTTTCTCAAAGAGCTGCTGGTCATTCGTAGTCACCATTCCAGCATCACCAAATGCGCCTAGGTTCTTGGAAGGAAAAAAACTAAAACAGCCAATCTCACCAATACTTCCGGCGCGCTTTCCCTCGCTCTCGGCACCAATCGCTTGCGCAGCATCTTCAATCACAACAAGCTTAAAACGTCTTGCAATTTCATTGATTGCGGTTAAATCTGCACACTGTCCGTATAAGTGCACAGGCATAATCGCCTTAGTGCGAGTTGTAATTTTAGATTCAATCTGCGCCGGATCGAGATTAAACGAAACAGGATCGATATCAACAAAAACTGGCTCAGCACCAGTGCGAGCAATTGACCCGCCAGTTGCAAAAAACGTATAGGGACTAGTGATCACCTCATCCCCAACACCAATGTCTAATGCCATCAATCCTAACAATAACGCATCTGTCCCGGATGAAACACCAAGTGCATACTTAGTGTGGCAATACTTTGCAGCGGCAGCTTCAAAGCTTTCGACATCAGGCCCGAGAATAAATTTCTGGGAATCGCAAATTCTTCTAATAACTGGCTCAATCTCTTCACGAAGTGTTTGGTACTGGGCGACAAGATCTAGAAGTGGGACAGTAATATTCATAAACAACTTGTGTAAAAATTATCAACAAAGTTTCGGGAGCTTAGCTTAAATTGTGTATAATTGTAAAGTAACCCTGAGCATTACCCAAGTAAGTAACACTGTGTTATTTGATGAATAGAATCAACAGCGATGAAGATAGATACTTTCAAATTTTCAGTGAAAATTACGTTAATCTGCACAATTCTAGCAAGCGCAATGCTTTGGGCGGCAAGCTGGCAGTGGTCGCGCTATCATGAAAAGCTGGAGCTACTTGCTTCCTACGAAAAAAACTCGACTGAGAAACCAATTCAATTTAACCCGCAAGCCTTGGATCCAACAACAATTAATCAAATTTTAAATCGAAAAGTTTATTTAAAAGGACGCTACGATTTTTCACGGCAAGTTATTGTGACAAATCGCAAACATCGCAGTGGGCCAGGTCATTGGTTAGTTACGCCCTTTAAGATTGCTGCCACGGAGGAATATATTTTAGTCAGCCGTGGATTTATTCCCTTTGCTGATTTAACTAAAAAGAGCTGGGAGAAATATAATTTCACTGCGAACGAAGAATTAGTTGCGGTTGTAAAAAAGACGAATAATCAGCTTTTTCTCGGACCAAAAAACCCAGCGACAGGCCCGAATCTACCCTTTCAATATAAATTCTTTTTCCCAGAGGTTGCTAAAATTTCTGCACAGTTACCCTACCCGGTAATTCAGCCAATATTTCTACAACGAGTAGGCGCGCCCGAACAGGGAGAGTTTCCTGCGCAATCGATTTCGATTGAAGTTCCACCTTCGACTCATTTCGGCTATACCATCGAGTGGTCACTGCTGGCTTTGGTGACTGTCGTCCTAGGTTTTATGCTTCAAGCTTATCCGGGACTTTTTACAAGAAAGGCATTATATTTAAGCGAATGAAAATCTCACTCCATACGTTTGTCCTCTCAGCTTGCGTTACCTTCTTTGCCTGCACGGCAAAGAACCCAAAAGCAGACTCTCAACTGTTAAACCAACTTCCACAAGACTATGAACAAGCACCGAGCGATGTTCCGCGGTCTGATGTAGATTTGGTCGCCTGGTGGAAAACATTTAATGACCCGCTTTTAACGTCTTTAGTCGAGCGTGCTGTTTTACAAAACCATGATTTAAGAATCGCAATCGAGCGCGTCGAACAAGTTCTTGCAGATAAGCGCATCGCGCGGGCACATCTATTCCCGACAATCTCAATTCAAGGTGGCTATGAAAAGAGTAAGGCTTCTCGAGGGACGCTCTTTGTGGCACCACCAATTCTTGAAGACCCAGTCTCAGAATCATACTTGGCAGGACTAAATTTTGACTGGGAAATTGATCTCTTTGGCCGCGTTCGTAATGAATTTAGAGCAGCTCGTGCGAGTGCGCAAGCTGTAGACGAAGCGCGTCGTGGTGTTCTCATCAGTTTAATCGCTGAAGTAGTGCGCACCTACGCAGAGCTACGAGCAAACCAGATTCGCCTAAACTTAGCGCGCGAGAATATTTTAGCCCTCGAAGAGTCGGTTGAAGTTATTCGCACTCGTCAGCAAGCGGGGCTTTCTTCGGAGTTAGACCTGGCACGCGCTGAAACTGAGCTTTCCACTGAAAAGTCAGTGCTGCCAACTTGGGAAGCGCAAGTTGCACAGAATATGCATCGTCTGAGTGTGCTGCTTGGTCAAATGCCAAACTCCTTGGCAAGTGAACTAATGAACCCCACAGCAATTCCACAAGGTCAGTTTGTGACTGGAACTGGAATACCTGCTGACTTATTAAAGCGTCGCCCTGATATTCGCCAGGCTGATTTTGAACTTGCTGCTCAAGTCGCTAGCGCAGGTGCGGCCAAGGCAGATTTTTTCCCAACGATTTCTTTAACCGGCTCGCTTGGTCGCAGTAGTATTGACTATGACACGCTCAATGACAGCACCAGTCAATTTTGGTCCTTTGGCCCACAGCTACGTTGGCCAATTTTTAGTGGCGGCAAATTGTTAGCAAATATTCGTAAGCAAAATTCGAAGTTAAATCAAGCAATGCTTCAGTATGAGCAAGTTGTCATTCGTGGACTTGAAGAAACTGAAAATACCTTAATCAATCTCAGGAAAGAGGGTGAACGGCGTGCACAACTTGAACACAGTTTTCAAACAAGTAAACACGCACTAAGTCTAGCAGAAGAGCAGTACGAGTATGGATTGATCGATTTACTTGCAGTGATTGATGCGCGTAGAAAATTTGTTACCGTGCAAGACCAACTTCAAGTCAGTAAGGCACAAGAAACGCAGCATCTAGTCATGCTCTATAAAGCTCTGGGTGGGGGTTGGGAGCAATTTGAGCAGGCGAAGGAGGCTGTTTTAAATAATCTGTGAAAATAGAGTAGGCTTTCACCTTGGCTCCTTTCACTGATGGTTGCATAACAAAATAATCCTTGCATATGTGCCAAGTTTAAGCTAAAATCTTGGCACATGTACCCTAGATTATGTAACCCTCTATTATCTAAAAGCTTTTTTCTGTTTGGAGCCAGAGGAACAGGGAAGACAAAGCTTTTACAGCAATTGTTTCAGGATCAACAAACATTGTGGATTGATCTTCTGCAAGAAGGCGCTTTGCTAAATTTTACTCAAAATCCTAGTCAACTCAGACATCAGTTAGCGGCACAAGGACCAAATACAAAATGGGTTGTGATCGATGAAGTTCAACGTGTTCCAGCTTTGTTAAATGAAGTTCACTCGTTAATTGAAGACAAATCGCTTAACTTTGCCCTGACTGGTTCGAGTGCGAGAAAGCTTAGGCGCGGTCAGGCAAATTTACTTGCTGGAAGAGCGCTGGTTAATAATTTATTTCCTCTGACACAGTTAGAGCTAGGCCATGATTTTCAGCTGGAATCAGCTTTACGCTGGGGCACACTTCCGGGAGTGATCACGGAAAAAGATGAGTCAGTCAGAGCAGAAATCCTCAAGTCCTATGTTCACGTCTATCTTAAGGAAGAAATCAGAGAGGAGCAAATCATTCGTAGTTTAGATCCATTCACTAGATTTCTAGAAGCCGCAGCCCAATCAAATGGAACAATCGTTAACTTATCTAAATTAGGCCGTGAAGCGAATACTGACGCCAAAAGTATCGCTAGGTATTTCCAAATTTTAGAAGATACGTTACTTGGATTTTTCGTTGATCCTTACCATCGATCAATCAGAAAGCAGCAGCGCAAACAGGCAAAATTTTATCTTTTCGACTTGGGAGTCAAAAGAACCTTAGATGGCACGCTCAAGATTCCATTATCAAAAAATACCTATGATTATGGAAAGCTCTTTGAGCAATTTATTATTTTAGAAGTCCTGCGCCTGAATTCGTATTTTCGTTCAGATTATAAGATCTACTATCTTAAGACTGACAATCAATTAGAGATTGATTTAATTTTGGAACGTAAAGGCGATGCAACTTGGGTGATTGAAATCAAGTCCGCAGAAAGACCTGACCTGACAGAAGTCAGCAAGTTAATGCAATTAGCAAAAGATATCCCTCATGCTCGAGCAGCGATTTTTTGTCAGACAACAATACTGCAAAAGATCGATTCCGTTGAGATCTTTCCATGGCAAGAAGGCTTAGAAGCTATTTTTAAATAATATTTAAAAATAGAGTCGACCTAGGAACGGAAGTGAAAACCGTAAGATCAACTCAATCTTACAATGCAGGGGATTCCAGAAGGCATCCTTACACCGAGCGGCCACTGACGTGCCGCTCAGAAGATTCGCTGTCACGAGTGCTTTCAGAATGCATGATTACACCATTTCGTTGGCTGGTATTGCATTAGCAGATAGGTGTCACGAGTGCTTTCAGAAGGCATGATTACACCCTGAACCTGTGAGTCTTTACGCGCGCTTAAAGGGTGTCACGAGTGCTTTCAGAAGGCATGATTACACCAGATGCCAGCTAACTGGCTGAAATCGATTGTATTTTCTGATGCTTCGTGGATTGTATACAATAACTGCATACCTTTTTACTCGTGTGACGTGGTGTCGACCTGCGCTAGGCAAGTCTTTCTAAGCCCTTTCAGTAGCACGAATGCCACCTGATTCA
>JAEUWB010000038.1 GCA_016786595.1 bacterium
GATGCCTTTAAGTCCATCAATGACAATTAAGATTACTTGTAAGCTTAGGCTTGAACTTGAACTTATCCTTCCCCTTAACCTAGGAAGAATGAAGGATAAGGGGAAGGATAAGTTCAAGTTCAAGCCTAAGAATATAAGTGCATTAGTATAATTCCAAGCGTGCGTCAGGTTTCAAAAAAATAGAGTAGTAGTTTGGGAAGATCCGAGGGGGAAAATGAAGCTTCACTTCACCCCTCGGAAAAAACCCTTCAGGAAATCCAGTTTCAGGACGTCCAGTTGTAACCGTCAGTGGGCGGACCGCCTTCTTTCGCAGGTCCACCGTGAACGCCTACCGGCTCCATTTCGTCCTTATCTGGACCACCCGATCCGCCGAGAGCAGAGTCTGGGTGATCGACGGGATCAAACGCTCCATCGTCAAGTTCAATTCCAACTGGATCTGGCGTTGCGCCACGAAGCGTTTCACCTATTGGATATGCTCCGGGAAGCACGGAAATGATGATCTCGTTATTAAAAGCGATGACCATCGGATGCTGCGGCAGCCACTGCTCTGTCCACATAGTGACGATCGCTTCTTTCAATCCTGGCTGAGGATCTTGGAAAACGAGGTTGACGATTTGACAATCTCTAACTTTTTCAGAAACCGCACCCCAAATCTTCCGTGCAGCAAGATTAAGGTCGGTTCTATCATCTACGCGAAGCGCGATCGTGACGACATTGCCTGCGCAAGTCGTCGTAGTGATGCTATGGATTTTTACCATTTTTTCTCTTTTTTTTCTCCTTGTAGGCCTCTAGAAACCAGGAAGTGGTAATCCATCCGGCCCCCCAGTAGGGATTGGACGGAGCCGACTCAGATTGTCTTTTCGACGGACATGTCCTTGACAGCCTCCAGCAATGCAGACGCCATTCAAGCCGACTGCTAAGCCGCGGCAGCAAATAGGTCTACGCCGGACGAATGTTCGGATGAAATTCTCAGGAACTTCAGCTAAGACCAGATTGACGATTACGCCACAGTTTGGACAGAGATCGTAAATTTGCCTCCAAAGACCGCTACAGACTACTGGAAAGTTTTCTGCGGTAGTCTCCTCTGGAGTGAATTGAGGAATTTCCAGATTTTTTATCGTAAAGTTGTGACTCATTCTTTCCTCCTTCAAGCCTTACGGCCTATTTGATTCGGATTTGAAAAGACACGAATCTTCTCAAGTCCAAACCAAATTAGGATCAACCCGCCTTCGTCAAGACTACGGCGCGGTAGAGTGTTTTCTCGAACTTACATAAAGGTAAGATTCTGAAAACAACTCTAAAACCTTTAACCAAACTACTTACTCTCAGTGATTACTGCCACGGCAATAAATCAATGAGAGTATTTACTCTTCTACCCAGATTAAAATTTCAAAAACTCTGCTGCCAGAGATCATCAACACTTGTCATTTTATGTTGAGTTCTTAGGCTTGAACTTATACTTGAACTTATCCTTCTCCTTTTCCTTCCCCTTAACCTACGAAGAATAAGGATAAGGATTAGGGGATGGATTAGTTCAAGTTCAAGCCTAAGGTTATAATTCCTTGCAATACTTTTCTAGGTATACTTTCCTACGTATACTTTTCAATCTCAACAAGTAACTTGGCAACTTCCTCATACAGCTCTTCAGGAATTTCTTTCCCCGACTGCAACTTACAAGCTTGTTTTACCACTTGCTGACTTTCTTCAATCGGCACCCCATAGCGGAGCGCCGTGCGCGTCATTTCCTGAGAAACTTTACCGCGCCCAATACAAGAAACTTTTGGCGCATTTTCCCCGGCTGAATAATCCAGTGCAATTGCAACTTTTTCTTTTTTTGTTGAATTCATTTTAGCGCAACTCCCGAGTTGTACCTGGCGAGCGTGGCTGCAGTTCTTGATTGTCTTTTGACTTTGCGCCATTTTGATTTGCAGCTAAATTCTTAACCACATCTTCTGCAGAACTTCCCGGTAAAACAATTCCTGCGCTAAGTCCCGGAATTAAACTAGTTCCCTCACTGACGGGCAGGTGTAGAATAAATTCTGTGCCTATGCCGATGCGGCTTTCCACCGTAAGTGAACCGCCGTTACGCTTCATTAATGTATAGGCTGCAGCAAGCCCCATGCCATTACCCGACAAACTCAAGCCCGTGCCAGGATCGAGATTTTTTGTAGTAAAGAAAGGCTCAAAGCAACGGCGCTTAGTATCTTCATCCATCCCCGCACCGTTATCGCGAATTGAGATGCGCACATATTGACCATAAGGCAAATTGCGCTCGCCACTATCTTGGTCGAGCCTGACTTTTTCAGAGCTAATTTCAATCACGCCACCCTCAGCCGTGGCTTCGTAGGCATTGGTGATGATACTTGCAATCACTTGCTTGAGTTGTCCTGGGTCGACGTAAATGTTGGGCAGCTCCTTACCGGGACGAATCTTCACGGTGCGCTTCGCTCGCACTTGCTCCGGAAGACTTTCGACAATGCCCTGTAAAATATAATTTAAATCTGCAGTCTCGCGTTCTGGACGCTCAAGTTGAGCAAAACTCATCAATTGCTTTACGAGCTGTGCCCCGCGAGTTGCAGCTTCAGTGATTAATTCTGAAGCACGCACTACTTTTTCCGGCACTTTAGCTTGGAGCTCAAGTAACGAAGCTTGGCCTAAGATCGCCTGGAGCAAGTTATTAAAATTATGCGCAATGCCTGCCGCAAGTAGGCCCGCGGTGCGCATTCTTTCGCCTTCGGCCATACGTAATTCAAAGCGTTTAGCTAATAAAACGGCGGCGATTTCATTGGCTAAACTTTTTAAGAGTGTAATATCGTCATCGCCAAAACCGCGATCATCGACAGAAGGCTGCACGGCAAGCACTCCCAGCACTTGCCCACCCGCTAAGAGTGGCATCACCACTACTGAACTAATTGCCAGACGGGAGAAAATTTTACGATCTCCAAATTGCAGACGCGCTTCTTCGGGTTTATCAATAATTACTGGTTCACGTGTTTTTACGGCGGTGGCAATGGCATTATTTGCACCGGTAATTTCGATATTAACTTCAACTAGCCTGCGACGTAGCCCCGGTCCATAAGCTGATTGCCCAACAATGCGCGAGCCAGTTTCATTGACAAGTCCTAACCAGAGTCGTTTTAGACCAAGCTCATCGCGGATAATCGTAAAGGCGTTAAGGAAAATATCATCGGTGGAGAGATTGCGTGAAAGCTCATGGCTCATGCGATAAAGCGCAGCTAAATTTTTTGTCTGTCGGCGATAGACGGTAAATAAATTGGCTTGGCGCGCGGCTAGTCCAATCTGCGAGGCGGCAGATGAAACCAACATCACATCGCCACCATCAAAAGCAGTGGCTTTTTTGCTAAAAATACAAATTGTTCCCAGCGTCTCGTCTTCAACTGTAATTGGCACAAAGAGCGCACTATGTAGGCTTTCTTCTTCAGAAAGGATGATATCGATGCGCGGATCGAGGCGAATATCAGGAATTGCTAGCGCTTGACCGTGGGTGGCAACTTGCCGCGCTGCTGTTTCGAGGTTTTTAAGCACACGAGAATTTGTCTGCAGATTTTCTTGAAACCCATGAGCAGCAAAGAAATTTTTCTTAGTTTTTACATTCGGCGCAAATAAAAAGCACAGCCCTGCATCAGCGCGAGTCGCATCACAGAGTGCCACCAGTCCGCGTTCGGCAATGTTATGTGGATCTAAGAAACCACGAATTGCCGAAGAAACCGTATAGAGTGCGCGAATCTTACGATTCTGCACAACAAGTGATTCCTGAGCCTCGCGTCGTGATGTAATATCAATTCCAAAGCCGTCCCAGCCAGTTAATTTTTGATTTTCGTAAACCGGCACAAGGCGCACAAATAACCAGCGCACATTTCCAGAGACGCGATTGATCACCCGAAATTCCTGGTCAAAACTTGAGCGCGCATCGCGCATTTCTGTGGCTAGCGTTTTAACCCGATCTTGATCGTCAGGATGGACAAAATCAAACCAATGCACACGACTGACCCCGCGAATGTCTTCGGGGTTCATGCCAAAGAAATCCAAGGCCCGGCGACTGACAAAGGTCAGCTTCTGTTCTGGGTCGGAGTGAAAAATAATTGCATCAGAATGTTCAACTAAGCGGCGATAACGCGATTCTGACTCATCACTAGCGGCAGTATTTTCTGCGGGAATTTTTGGGCTTGTAGCAATTTCTTTTGAGCGCAAGCTCGGCGTTGTCTCAGCAGCTGAGTTTTTGACTAATGAAATCGCCATCACCTCAGCAAGTTCATCTAATCCTTCACGGATTGAATCCCAAGCGATTTGACTTGGCTCAGAAAAATAAACTTGAATCGCACCTAAGTATTCGTCGTTAAAGACCAGTGGGATGGCCAGTGCTTGTGCAAGGTTGAGATTGAATAATTTATCGACGACGCTACGTTTGGCTGCATTACCAAACTTCGCCAGCTCAAAGGGTTGCAGTGTGTGTTTAAGCTCTGTCGTAATCTCATCGCTTAAAACTTTAAGATCTTGGTCGTTAGTGATTTCAAGCTGGTCATGGATCCAGGTAATCAGGCGTTTTTCTGGGAATTCAGTGGAGACAATCGTCAGCGCACAGCCTGACTCTAGGCCAATTAGCTCAGCGGCTTTGAGCACAAGCTCACGCGCTGTCATCCGTCGTTTTAATGACCGACGTATATTCAGATACCAATCGTGCATTTACTACTGCTTCCCTACTACTAGCACTTTGGCGCGGCGCACTTTCTCGGTCAGTCCATACAGCGCAATCTCTTGATGTTGCTGTCTGCGGCTTGCGCGAATGTGCGGGTCGCCTTCAGACTCACGGAATTCTTGGCGGAACTCATTTTCATCCATCATCAGTCGACGACGACGTTTACGACGTTCCAACCAATAAAATACCAACCCCAGTATCGCACTAATTGCAAGTATTGGGGAAAGCAAGTTGAACAAGAAATTTCGGATAAAACTATTTCCAACTTGAGTATAATATCCCTGCTCGTTAAGATTTACCGAATTTAGACTCTCGGTTAAACTATTCAGCGAACCAACAGTAAGCCATAAGCTCCAGACAATAAACACAATGCAAATTAGCGTTGCGCTAAGCGTCTTTAAGATTTCAGAAAAATACTCTTTTGCACTCCCGCCAGTAATGCGCTTCAACCCAGCACTAAAACTCAAACGGCTGAAATCACAGCCAAGTGCTTTAGTTGAAATCCCAGGTCCAACTTGCAACAATTCAATTGCAAACACGCCAACCAGTAGGGGGCAAATTATTACCCAAAAAATTCCAACAACTACCTTAAGCCAAAGTTTGGCGAATAATACCATATTTTGGTAGGAAAAGTCTCGTACGCTGCTAAAATTTTCCTCACTAAGTATCTGAAACTCTTTAAATTTATTTGTGAATAAAAATATGCAGGAAATACAAATAGTTAGCGCAACAGCGGCAGTAAGCTCCTTTGCCCGAGACACGTCTCCGTCTCGCCTAGCCTTGGTTAGTTTTTTCTTTGTTGGCTCATATTTCTTCTCTAGGGCCATGCCTCAACCTCGAAACTGTCTGAGTGAAATCAAGCTCTGCAGTAAGGGACCAAAAGAAATTAATTCGTAATTCAATGTCACTAACATTAACCCTAGGCCCGCAATCAGTTTGAGGTTGGTATATTCAGCGGCAAGTGACACCCGACCTTGAAACATTCTGGCACTAATCCCCGAGACTAGGTCAACGACAAAACTGAATAATAAAACTGGACTAGCAATTACCACTGCAGCAAGAAAAACATGGGAGTAAACTCGCACGCTCTCAAACAAGAAGCCCAAGCCCACAACACTCAAAGGCTGACTAAGCGGGAAGTGCTTAAATGAGAATGCAATTAAGTCGACACAAACCATGTAACCGCCCGTGGCAAAGACGCAAGCAAGCGTAAGTGGCGACATCAGGTGCTCTAAAACCGAGGCTTGCGATCCAATTTCAGGATTAACTTGCTCGCCGTAGTTAGCCCCACGCGCAAAGTCAATCATGCGCGCTGCCACTGCTAAGACTTCACTAATAATTGCCAAAGGAATGCCCCAGAGGATCCCCAGTAGCGCTTGCTGCAATGCCCAATAAAAAAGTGTCGTCAAGTTAAGTTCGATTGCATGCTTCAGCTCAAGCTCAGGTAAAAGATAAACTGCCACCACAAGCGCAAGTATCAAAATCCCACTCGGTCGGAGCGCGCTTCTTAAAATTGGGATTACGCTCAGTAAGCAAAAAACCCGCACCAGCACTAATCCAGCTGTCCAAGCAAGTGCCGGCAAACTCAGCTGCATCAGTTCGCTGGCCATACACTCCTCACCCTAGTTTAAAAATTCCGGGAAGTTCCTGGAAAGTAAGATCCATTAACTCCAGTAAACTCTGACAGAAAACGGGCCCGAGTAGGAAAAAAACCAGGCAAACCGCAGCAAGTTTTGGTAAATAACTGAGCGTTTGATCTTGGATTTGAGTGACTGCCTGAAAAATACTGATCACAAACCCGACCAACATTGCCGCAGCAAGTGGCACGGCAGAAGCAATCACTGCCATAGTCAGCCCATGAGTTAATCCACCTGGTCCGTAAATCAATTCATTCATAGTTCAGACTATCCAGTTTAGGCTGCATAACTTAGTACTAAGGCTTGGGTTAATCTAAACCAACCATCAGCAGCAACAAAAAGTAATATTTTAGCCGGTAGCGCCACAGTCATGGGGCTGACCATTGTCATTCCCAAAGCGACAAGCAAATTACTCACGACTAAGTCAATCACTAAAAATGGAATAAAGAGCATTACTCCCATCGCAAAAGCACTTTTTAATTCTGAAATTAGAAATGCAGGAATTAAAGAAAAATACGATTCGTTCTCGGCTAAGCACTCTGCACTAGATTTTTTTTGAGCTACTTGCCCAGTTCCACAGCGTTTGTCGACTCGTGCAAAATATGCCCGCTCACGTGGAAAGGCGTGGGCTTCTAAAAATTCCCTGAGTGGACTGAGTGCTGAACTGAGGACATTAAACGCGCTGATTTTTTCGCTTAAACTCCCAGTCATGCTTGCGCTGCCAACTGGCGGCGCTGCGCTATTAATTGTCAGATTAAGCTTTTGCTCAATCGCGACGACAACAGGCTGCATAATGTGACAAGTCAGCACCAGTGAGACCAACCCAATCACTGCTGCAGATGGAGTTTGCTGCAACCCTAACGCTTGACGCAGTAAACCAAAAACAATGCTCAATTTGAGATAAGACGTCACAGCCAGTAAGCAAAAGGGCAGCATTGCCAAAAATACCATCACTCCAACAAACCCCAGCGGTGCTGACTTCTCTGCAGTAGCTAAGGTTTGAGCTAAGACTTCAAATCCTGTCATGGCAGCACCTTTAGGCAAGCTGCTTTTGCACCTGGCTCGCTAGTCTCTGGCTGCTTTTGCTCTTTCATTAAATTTTGTTCGCGGAGGTCCTCGGCTTCCAAATTTTCCGAGACGACAAGGCGCAACTTTGTGATTTCGCGAAGGTCGCCCTCGATCTGCGTTTGGCGTTTACGGCATTGATCTAATTCTTGATGCTCATAGGCAATTGCAGCTTCAAGCACTTGGCGATGTTCATCTAGTTTTTTTAACTGACTGCCAACTTGAGCGCGCATAATGCGCGCCCCAAAGTCAAAGTTCTCGATTAATTCAGCTTTACCGCGTGCAATGATTTTACTTTCACCAATACTCACAAGGCGCTTTTTGTTTTGTCGCTCTTGGATATCGCTTAAACACTTAATTGTGGCATGCAGGCGCTGCAAAGCTACGAGCACCTTCTCTTGTTCAGCAGCGAGGCGCTTAAGCGTTGTCAGATAAGAGTGCTCGTGCGTTTTTTCTCGTGCCAGAGCAATCTTTAAGCGCCTCAGCTTTAACTGCGTAGCGCTTGGACTTGAAAGTGTTTGACTATCGGCGCTCATTAATTGCCTCCAAACTGCTGAATCCGTTTAGCGGCGTTTGATGCCGCCTCGGCAACGTTGGTAACAAGATGCGTGCGCAATTGCACATTTTGCACTTGGATCTGATAATCAAGTAGGGCTTTCATGTCCGTGGGCTTGGCATCAAGCCCAGGCAGCGCTGTGACTTTGTCTAATTTCTCACTCACAGCATGTAAGTGCTCGAGAAAGCTTTTCCCGCCAGTAGTCTTTAAGTCTGGAGACTGCTGAGTTAATGCCATATTCTCAATTTTTCCAAAGCCTTGACTTGGATTGATTGAACTAATTTCCATAAAATTCACCCTCCCTTGGTTTAGAGGGCAGTAAAAATAGGTTGATTAATTGCCCTCAATATTATTTTCGTCCGTTTTGGGGCAATTGTTGCTTTGCTCGAAAAAAATAAATTGCTAGAGTCTCAATACTTGCCAAAGTACTGTGGCTAGCAGCCGAGATTACTAGAGTTAAATCATGGGGATTTCTATTTTTAATGACGACTACAAGTGAAAGGTTGATTGTTGCCCTCGATGGGCTTTCCCGCCATGAAGCATTAGAACTGGCAGAACTTCTCTCCGGTTATGTCTGGGGCTTTAAAGTCAATGATTTACTGGTTGAGTATGGTGTGCAAATCGTTAAAGACTTGAAGGCTCAGGGTAATGTCTTTGCGGATCCAAAACTACATGACATCCCCAACACTGTCGCTAACGGAGTGCGCCGCTTAGTCGAAGCTGGCGCGCAAATTATCACAGTACATGCCAGTGGCGCGGAAACAATGATTCGTGCAGCAGTTACTCAGGCAAAGTCCTGCAAAATTGTAGCTGTTACTGCGCTAACTTCTCTCTCGCACGAAGAATGCGAAAAAACATATGGCAAGTCTCCGGCAAACCTGGTGAAACACTTTGCCACCTTGGCACTAAACGCGGGCGCGCATGGCATTGTCTGCTCACCACTTGAACTCGAACTATTTCCAAAAACTGAGAATTTCATTCGCATCGTTCCAGGCATTCGCCCAGAATGGGTTGAGACAACAAAAGCCGCCGCAACAGCAGACGATCAAAGCCGCATTGCAACACCAAAAGCTGCGCTCGATCGCGGGGCAACTTATCTTGTCGTGGGACGCCCGATTACTCACTCGAATGATCCCGTGGAGAGCACTAAGCGGATTCTCGGCGAATTAAGAGGGTAAGTTTCTCAAGTTGAGCGCAACAGTAAAGTTATTCGGCTTAGGCTTGAACTTTTACTGAATCCTTTAGCTTAAAAGGTTAAGTAAAAGTTCAAGCCTAAGCCCAAGGAGATCACCAGCATGTATTTACAGCTTCAATCGGACACTTGAGCCAAAGTCCCATGTCGGATATGTTATAGCCCCATGAGCGATCAATTAATTGGTAAATATCGAGTCATTGAAACTCTCGGCCAAGGTTCGATGGGTGTTGTCTATAAAGCTGAAGATCCAGAAATTGGTCGGCTGGTTGCGATCAAAACACTACGTAGCGTGTATATGGGTGATGATTCGCGAGGCAACGAAGCGCTCGCGCGCTTTCGCCAAGAAGCCCGTTCCGCTGGGAAATTACGCCATCCACATATCGTCATGATTTTTGAGGCTGGAAAAACCTCAAACGGCTCGCCCTATATCGTGATGGATTTCATTGAAGGCACAAGCCTTGATAAATTAATTGGCAAAGATAAAAAATTACCCCCCAAAGATGCGATTCACTATTTAGCCCAAATCGCTAGCGCAATTGATTATGCTCATGCGCAAAGCATTATCCATCGCGACATTAAACCAAGTAACGTCATTATTGATAACTCGCGTAAAGCGCACTTACTTGATTTCGGTGTAGCAAAACTCGCGGATACTTCACTAACCCCAGCGGGCACAGTTGTCGGCACGCCAAGTTACATGTCTCCTGAGCAAATCCGCGGCGAGCAGTTAAATGCTGCGGCTGATATTTTTTCCTTTGCGGTAATGGTTTATGAGGCTCTGGCTGGAGTGCGCCCATTCCCAGGCAAAGATTTCACGACGGTTGTCACTAATATTATCCATAATCCACCGCTACGATTATTTGAAGTTGGCTATGAAGGACCAAAAGAAGTGCAGCAAGTGCTGGATAAGGCGCTCTCTAAAGACCGCACGCAGCGCTTTACGAATGCGCTCGAATTCATCGATAAGTTGGGAAAAATATTTTCACTAGCTATCGATGGCAGTGGTGTAATCGGAGAAGCAACTCTACTTCCGCCTGTATCACGTGCAAGTGGAATGCCCGGTGCGCAACCGCCACAAGATATCGCTGTCGACATGACCTTGCCGCTTAGTGCTCCTGAAATTCGTGGAACAATGGTCAATCTTGGGATTAGCCCACCTGAATTGGCTGAAGTCAAACCCCTTGAATCCAAGCCGAGCGCAAACAAACCAAGCGAAATTAAAGCTCCGCAGACGACCCCCGAGGCAAGCAACTCAAATCAAGCAACTGCCACAAACAACAAAGTGGTCGATCCAAAAGTAACTACTGAAAATGCGGCAGATAAGAAACCTGCAGCGCAATCAACGACAACTAAAGTTGCCACGGAAAATCAACCCGAAAAGCAAGCTGAAAAACAAATTCCAAAGCAAAGCGAAAAGCCGAAACAACGTTTTGAACCACTGCAACCAATCGTTACTGAGCGCAGTGAAGATCTGCCACCAGCGTCTCCTGCACAGCAGAATAAAGTTCCGGCAAAATCAGGTTCAATCTTTATTCCTGGCTTGATTGCACTCTGCTTACTTGGTGGCGGTGGATTATACTATGCGCTGAATCAAAAGCATGCAACCGAGGAAGAAACTGCTTCAAGTTCGGCTGATCACTCTGAAGATTCAAATTTCACCTTAAACGAAGAAACAAAGGTCAAAACTCCAGCAGCTGAAACTACTTCGACGCTAGCTACTACTCAGGCAACAACTGCGGTTACAACGCCCACAGAAAAGCCCAGCAGCGCTACGGGGGAACGCTCATTAGTCGAGCTTTTAATGCTTAATCTTACTGCGGATGTAGCGGCGAAGCTCTCGAACAATGAACTTAAGATTTTAATGCTGGGCTCTGATTTAGCTGACGACGTCACGAAACTTTTAATTACTGAACTTGCCAAGCGTAAGCTCAGCGATGTCTCGGGCTATATTGGTTCAATCATGAAGCATAAAAGCTTTCAGATTCGGATTGAAGCCTTAAAGGCTCTGGCTGTGCAGCCCAATCTTACTCAAGACCAAGCCGCGATAAGCTTATTATCAGATCGCTTAAGTGACCCTGATTATTTGGTGCGTGGCTTTGCCGCAAAGGTGATTGGTAAATCCAAGATCTCGCAGGCGCGAACTGCATTAGAAACGCAGCTCCAAACTGAAGAGAATGACACTGTGCGCCAAGTTATGAGCGCGGCTTTAGAAAGTATCAGTACAACTTAAGCAAAGCGTACTTCATTATTTTATTTTCTAAGCAGAAGTAGTGGAAGCACCTTAAGTAACACCTAAAATTATGTCGCCCTTGAATCGTGGATTACAAGGGCGACGACATGCTCAGCCTCTATTTAGTCTTTTTGCCGAAGACTAGTGGCGTAATCCCAAAGCAGGCGAAGATCGCTGCCCCGACAAGCGCCTCAGGATTTGGGCCATTTGCCAAAAAGCAGCCCCAGGCCGCAATTAGGCACATACAGCAAAAGATAACCGCCCCGAAAGTGACCATGTTACTTTCGAATGGGGTCATGCTCTCGACGACGACGATAGGTTTCTGGTCATTTGAACCAGCCATGATTCCCTCCTGGACATGCGTCGGAAAACCTTTTCAAGCTTCCACCACGTCCGCCCAAATCTAAGCGCCTGAGCGGAAGTGGCGAAAAAAAACTTCTACTAATATTTTAAATTCAACGTAACCAAATTTTACAAATATGCAAAATAATCATTTGAAAGCGCAGGGCTCCAGCAAATTTGAACAACCTGTAAGGAAAACCCTGCGCCACGCGAATCAGCACCGTATGCAAGAATTAGGTTTTTTTGATTTTGACACCTTGAACAAACTTTATTGCCGATTTCCTTGCCACTTCAAGCGTAACCCCCTTTTCCGGGCTTGCTCTGCCAATGATCAGCATCGCACTGTAGGGCTTCCCGTTTAGATCAGATGCGCCGGGCTCTGGAATCCAACCAGACAAGACTTGCGCCGTTTCGACGACATTCTTGCCTTTTTCGTTGTGAGTAGCGACCGTGAACTTCCCCTCTGTCTTGATTGTGGGCTTGGCATGCTTGCAGCCTTGATGACGATTGGCCAACATGTCTTTCGGCTTCTGAGAATTGAGGATTTTGAGATCAAGCCAAACCTTAGTCCCATCCTTAGAAGTCCACATCAAATCCTCGGCCGCAAACGACCACGATGTCAGATCTTTTGGAAGTGTGACGTCGTAATTGCCAAGAGTGATTTTGTACGGAGCATCCTTAGACGTATCCTGCAAAGCATAACCTTGCGACACCACGCCCATACAGAATGCCAAAAAAATAACGAGTAGTTTCATTTAGAACCTCCGAGTTCGAAATTTGCTGGATTCCCCAGCGCTCAAGAAACTGATTGCTTGTAATTGCCAGAGCGCTGAAGAATAAAGCTGCTTCTACCCGGATGCTGAATATGAATTTTCAATTCTAGAGCGAACGCTGCGGAGCGATCAGCCGTAGAACAGACAAAGCCTAGAAATCTATCATAATATTAATTAGGAATAAAGGCTGCGCCAACTCTCATATTTAATCATACTTACAAAGATTGCCGTTGCTACCTACTTGATGGTTGATGATAGTTTGATGTTGGTGGCAGCCTGATCCGTAACCGTCTAACAATACAGGACTAATTAATACACTTCTATAGCACAGCTATCCTGGTGATAGCCTAAATTTACAGCCTTAGAACATAATTTATCACCAAAACCTTTTGGCAATTATTTAATTATTTGGCATACATAAGTGGGATTTTTTCGTGGAGTGGGTTTATGCATATTCAAATTTCTAAAATTCTTACAATCAGTGTTTTTATTTTCGCAGCAATTTTTGGACTACAAGCTTGTCAACCGAAACGCCCCCGACCGCAATCTTCAGACTTCGCTGAAACGGCATATCTCGATCATACCGTTCGCTACCGCGGAGAAACATTAGGCTTAATTTCTCTTTGGTATACAGGGAACACAAATAACTGGAAAATGATTGCTGACGCTAACCCACGCTTAAAGCCAAACCAAATCACACTTGGCGATAGAATTCGCATACCACGCCGCTACATTGTCGAATCTCGCCCACTACCCGAAGGATTTATTGCTAAACGCCTAGCAACAAAAACAAAAACTACTAAAGAAGTAGAAACTCAAGTCGCGCCAACTGATAATACCGTCGTCGAGCAACCTCAACCAGTAGAAAATTCGGCTTCCGAAAATACAGAAATGCCAGCTAGCGATCAGCTTCCCACAACTGAAGCCCCACAAGTTGCAGTGGACAATAACACCGTACAACCAGCCACAGGCACTGCGCCGACAGCTGGTAACGATGCTGAGCGTGAAAAGCTACTGGAAGAACTACTTGCTCAGTAATACTCGCCCGGGAATAGCGTGGTCAGACTATGCTGTTAGAAGTTTATCCGGCACCCACACAAGTGGCAGGTGATGATTTATGAACTTTGAACCAGGCAAATTAGTCGCCAAACGCTATGAGGTCATACAAAAGCTTGGCACCGGCGGCATGGGGCTGGTTTATCTCGTGCGCGACAAGGAACTCAATAACGAGGTCGTAGCGCTTAAACTTTTGCATCAGCACCTTGCAGACGATGAAGATGTTTTTGCACGCTTCAGAAATGAAGTCTTAGTAGCCCGCTCCCTTTCACATCCAGCGATCGTGCGCTTACACGACATTGGCAGATCCGAGGAAGGCTTCTTCTACATTTCGATGGAATATGTCGACGGCTCAAGTCTTAAAGACTGGATTCATGACCTGAAGAAGCGTATGGGTGGTGATGAAAACCCACTATCCTTCCCTGCTGCCTTGAAAATTTTCTACCAGATTTGTTGCGGCGTTGCCTACGCACATGGCAAGGGCATTATTCATCGCGACCTCAAACCCGCAAACGTATTGATGAGTAAATCCGGTGAAGTCAAACTTGCAGATTTCGGAACAGCTCGCATCGGAAGCATGTCTCAAGGTTTAACTAAAACCGGACAAGTTATCGGTACTCCCGACTACATGGCGCCGGAGCAGATTCAAGGTCAACCACTTGATTCGCGTTGCGATGTCTACGCGCTGGGTATTATGGGCTACGAGCTTGTTGTCGGAAAAATTCCTTTCGACGCTGACAGTGCAGTGGCCATGGCGTTTAAACACCTGCACGAACAAATTCCTAAATTTGCTGACGCGCAAAAAGGAATTCCGACGTGGTATGAGCAACTGATTCGTAAGGCCACAGAAAAAGACCCTTTCAAACGCTATCCATCAGCAGCAGAATTTGCAGTCGACATGGCGCGCTATGCTCCAGAAGTTGCTGCAAAAACGCAAATGTTTCCCTCCTCTGGCGGTTCAGGGATCACTCAAGCATTTCAACAGCAGCAAACTCAAGCTGAACTATCAGGGGCAGCAAAAACACCTGGCGATTCCCGAGAATTCCAACTTGGCGATCAATTTAAATCGGGAGCACTCGATACTTGGCATTTAGATAGCGCAGAAGCGCGCGTCTTCATGCAAGGAATCGCCGGCAAAAAACAAGCGAAGAAGCTTGCCCTAGTGCCTACGCTGCTGGGCTTACTTGCTGTGGCTGGCATCGGAGCAAGTCTATGGTTTTATCAAGCCAGTCATGAAAGAATTGAAGCTAAAGAAGAAAGTGAGCCGTTAAAAAATGAGTCCACTGCCCAACTCGCTCAACAAAATCAAAATATCACTGCCACTGCGGTAGTAAACAATACTCCACCAACTACTGCCGCAACAAATGATCAGGCTACAGCACAAATTCAAAATCAAACTCCACCAGCTGCAAGCGATCAGACTTCACAAGCTCAGCAAACTCAAACAGTAACTAACAACAACGCAAAAGTTGAAGTGGGACAAACAACCACACAAAACCAAGCTGCAACCACAACTCCTGAGAACACTCAGGGCAATCTTACTCCTACAGAAGCAGTGCCGACACTTCTCCCCGTCGAACCACCACTTCCCGTTGGACCGCTACTAGCTTCGAATTTGGCAATTAAAGGGCGCACTTCAGCAGCCAATCCAATTCCAGGCCAATTTGCCTTAGAGAAACTTGACGCTGTGGACTGGAAAGTACAACTCAAGGGCCTCCCAATTAAATCTCAAGATGAACTCAAAGCTTTACTCAAAGCAGAAATCAATACAATCGCCTTTGACGCCAAGAATCCTACGCGAAAAGTCGATCTCTCCGAGTCAATTCTTGGAGATGCCGCTACACTAAGCGATGGAACAGCTGAAATCGGCGGCAGCTTAGCGCAACTTAAATCAAAATTTAAGGCTGGGCAGTATACGATTGCCCTATATCGCAACGAAGAAAAACTCACTTCTCAGGATTTCTCAATTTTTACAACTTCAAACCCTGAGGACAAAGCCAAAGCAGAAGAAAAGAAAAACGCGCAAACAACTAACATTGCCTCAGGAGCAAGCACCATTACTGTTCCTGGAACGGAATCGAGCAAAACAACTCCGACTCCTCCACCTGTAACGGAAACTGGCACAACGACTGACACGGCAAGTCTTAAAACTGAAATTACTACGACACCTCCTAGTGACGCGGCACCAGAACAAGCTGCAGGACCTCGACACTTTGCTGGTGGGCTCACTCCATCAAGTAGTCCAGACCAGCGATTAAGTTTAAGTTTCGATCTTGAATTTTCAGAAAGCGCCATTTCTGGTTCAGCAGATCTCGATGGACAACCTTATTCGGTCTCAGGCAATAAACAGCCGCGCGGGATTGAACTTGTCCTCCGTAACGGCCCGACCACGTACCGCCTCACCGGCGTGCAGCGTGCCAACGCACTGCGCGGTAGATATTCCAAGGGGTCTGAAGAATATGGTTCGTGGGAGGTCTCTGGACGATAATCATGTCAGCTAATCCTGACCTCGTAAAACTCTGCGCCCAAAAGCATATTCTCGCTGCGGTTTATAAGGACGAATTCGATAAACTTTCGCCGCGACTTCGCGCTCAAGCGCTAAACGCCCCAATCGAATTAGTTCGCGAATTGCGGTTTACCATCGAACGCAACAACAATAACACTGCCTATGCATTTTCCGGTGAACGAGCCTTCACTGCGGCACATGAGAATCTTCGAGAGATTTTGCGCGCAAAGAATCGCCCACTCGTAACAGTCGGCATCAACCCTGTGCTTTATTTCAAACAAATCGATGATACTAAAATTAGCAAAATTATTGTCGATCTAGGCACAAAAACAGAGCTCATTGTCGAAGCTGAAGATTTAGCTGAGTGTTCGCATTTAGCTGTGATCGCAAAGTTAGCCCGCCTCGAGAAAATTTACATTATTCAAGCCCATACTAAAGACGCACTGATGATGGAATTAGAGGGCAATCAGTATGCACTTGGCTTTATTTCGAGTGAAGATGCAAAAGCTCACTTAAAAGGCTTAGAAATAACAAACCCTGGAGCGCACCTGGCTGGAAACGATCCGGCCTCAATCGCCAGAGGAATTTTAAACTCTGCTGAATTTGAGGGGTTAATTTTAAACCCAGCAATGGAAAATCAATTTCAAATCAGTCGTGACGACCTTGAGGCAATGTTAATTGTTGCTAAAATCTCAGGAGAGTCGATCTGGAAGAAACTTTTCAGCCTACGCAAGGATTAAAGCGAGTCGTCCTTTGTACCTTTGTCAGCACATCCTCGGCCTTGCCACCTACTAGCTACCCATGGCAATTAAGATAAGGAAAGCAGATAAATCCTCGTCATTTCGAGCGAAAAGAAGTGACGTCGAGAAATCTCCAAATTCTCCAGCAAAAGCAATTGGAGATCTCTCCACTTCGCTCTTCGCCGTAAACATACACGGCTCAGAGCTTCGGTCGAGATGACGGCGAAAAAACCCTGATCTTAATGGCTGCCGTGACTAGCTACCAGTAATGCGGCGCGGGCTGCTCAAAAAAAAGATAGCACTGCACTTTCTCCAAACCTCTCTCCTCCCAAAGACTCGGCCACCCACAGCATTAATTCCAACTAGCTATTTTGCTATAATTATTTGCGTTCAAAGTATCTTTAGTAGAGCGTAGAGTGGAGACCTCGGCGTGAGCTCGGTCGAACGCTTGGTGGAAATTTTTCGAGGGCCTACGCAGGCCAGTAGTAGTTTGTTCAATTTATCATTGAAGTTAGCATGGCCGAGTACGACCGAGGAAAATTTTCAGCAAGAGCACTCGGAGCGTGTAGCAAAGGGAAAATAGAGGTCAATATATGACTCTAGACACAAGCAGATTTACACATCTAGCGCTGTCATCTTGAGAGAAACACCCAAAAACAGCGCTATTTCCTAAACCACGGCAATAAACCAGCAAAAACCCCCTGATGCTGCGGCTGGCTTAGATTATTCTCCGCAAGCTTACGAATCGTCTCATTACTAGTTAGGATTAACATTTGATCGCGGTCAATCCGCGCTTCAAGTTTTTCCAAACGACTACGCAACCAATCACGCTCTTCCTTGAGCGATCTAATTTCAGAGAGCAGTCGCTTATTAATCGCCACAAGTTCATAGGTGCCAGCAAAATGATTTTCTCGAGTGGGCCGGTCGCTTACTTGATCGTTACTGTCTTCAAATTCGATTTCAATATCAAAACCCTGATCAGCCTCGGCATGATTGGACTCAACTGTAGGCTCAAGAATTTGCGAATCCCGTTCCTCGGCTAATCGAACCTGCTCGGCTTTGGACTGAGAAGTTTGTGGCGGCTCAGTGATTAAGCCAAACAAGTCACGTACGTCTTGTTGCTTGAGTTGCTTGGCTTGCCCCTCGAGTTGATATGTCTCGAGTAAACCAAAATTTACAAATTGCCGTACAGTTTCCTCAGAAACATTTGCCCAGCTCGACACTTCAGAAATTGATAGATATTCAGCCATATTATCAAACGACCCTATTTTATGTTGCTTATAGCGGTAATTTAATCTTCATCCAAGTTATCTTTCTACTTGTACAACTTTCTTACTTCAGCTAAGAAGAATAAATCTGCGCATCAGCGTGCGTGCAAATGTTGATTAGGGGGGTAATATGGTTCAAGCTGAATATACTGCATCAGAAATGCGTGAAATCCTGCGTCGTCTTTTTCCAGAACGTCGCTTGGTATTATCGCAGTTTACGTTTTTCAATCACTCTGGGATTACTAAACCGAGCGGGCTTTCCTATAAGCGTGGAAGGCGTTGCTTCTGCCTCGTAGACATTTTGCCGATTGCAGTGGTTTTAACGCTTAAGGAGCAAGGCATTCCGCTGAAGAATGCTAACCGGGTGCCGCTGCTTGTACAAGAGAAGGCTCAAGAAATACTTAGCTTTAATCAAACCTACCGCCTCACAGGCTTTGGGTCACATCTCTGCTTAACAACATTAGCTGACCCTCAGCCGAATATCCCACTTGAATATTTCTTAAACGAAACTAAGGGTGACACCCTCTTTTGGGGACTAGATTTAAGCGCTGTAGCCCAAAACCTCTTACGTGCGATTAATGGCGAAACTATTATCAGTGAAGCCTTCGTTGATGACTTAGAACTAGTCGCAGCATAAATTTACCCCGCACAACGAGAAAAGGCCCCGTGAGTTTTACTCACGGGGCCTTTTTTTATGGTAGTAATTAATTTAGCTAACTAAATTAATTAGTCTTGGCTGGAGGTAATTCAGCTTCAACTTTGGCAATTTCTTGACCACTACCTTGGACTGTAAATTGCACGCGACGGTTTACGGCACGAGCCCAATCATCTTGCTCAGCAAGAACTGGGCGAGTTTTACCATAGCTCATTGGCGCCATACGTGCTGGGTCAATTCCAAGCTCAGATAATTCTTTAATCACTGCCTCAGCGCGCTGCATTGCAAGCTGGTTGTTATATTCGTCTGTGCCTTTAAAATCAGCATGTCCTTCAACTTCAATTTTCAAATCAGGAACAGCAGACAAAAGCTGACTGATTTGTCGGACTCGGCCACGGCCAAGATCATTAAGTGTAGCTTTACTGAAATCGAAATTTACATCCGGGATAAAAACTTGTCGGTCTGCACAATTCCCACCTACGCAACCTGTATTCATTGCCTCTGCGCCTGATGCAATTTCAGCTGCTGTGCGCTCTTCAGGACGAATTCCAGACATCGGGAGAATCTGTTTACAATTAGGGATATTTTCCGCACCGGTGATGCAGAACGGCTCGCCCTTATAATCAAATGGCTCGCGGTAGCCAAATACGCTGCGCGTAACACGAGTTGAGCTCATCAAATAACTAAATGGGCGGAACACGGCTTCGCGTGCAACCCATCCGATCGGATGAAGCGCATAGCCAACGATGCGTAAAGGATGTGACTCGCTTTCACGCCATTGTGGTTGTGGGTAATAATTCCAAAGGCCATTGTCTTTTGGATAAAGATCCTGCGCGCTAGCGCTACTGACGATACCCATCAATCCTAAGGCTGCTACTAATGATAAGCCACGATATTTCATACCGATTTGCCTCTCCTACATGAAACTAATTTTAAGAACTGCATCAATCCAAAACATTATAGGACAAATGCGTATTAGTGACGACTATTTTTTCCAAGCGCTAGTGTCAAGTGAAAACGCGTTAAACGCATTGAACTAATGGTCATTTAGAGTAATTCACAATTCTATCTAAATAAATTGTGGATTACTCTAAGGAGCCCTTGCAAAGCGCTCACAGAAACTGAAACGCCGATTTAGTCTCCGTAATATTGCGTAAAGATTCATCTTTACGCAACCAGATATAATCAAAGCGGTTCTTAGATATTCTTGTGTCTCGTCTTAAGCGAGGCCTTTTGTTGCTACATAAAAAAATTAAACGCTTTAAGACCAGATTAGCGGATTTAGGTGCATTTTTATATGAAAATAGTTATTTATCAATCGCTAAGGGCAGTTTTCTCATCAAAATATGTAGAATAGCGATATATAGTATTACGGGAAAATGCAGCCAAACCAGAATCAGCTTCGCACAAAACAATTTACCAAAATTCTAATTTTGGCAGTTGGACTGTACGCATTAAGCTCGATTTGGATGACCACGGCGACACGTTATCATTCAGATTTTTTTATCCACGGTCGCGGATTACCAATTTATGCTGCAGCGTTTTTCCTGCCCTTTTATCCCGCAGTAATTTTTTCAATCCTGATCAGTCTCTTTGCAGTCTATCTTGGCTTTCCACCGGTAGAGTCAATTAGAATTTGCCTGTTTACAATTTTACTCGCAGTCATCGCGCGACATAAGCGCGCGCTTTCCCCAGTGATGTTTTTGTCGATGCTCTGGGCGCTTTGGGAATGTAGCTTACTACTGGGATCAAATGTATTTCAGATCAGCGGACTTCCGACCTGGAGCTTCGAACGCTTTACAGCTTTAACAATCGAAATCACCGGAGTGCTCTTGATTAGCTTACTACGTATCGCTCCAGCTTTACGTCAGAGTATGACGGCAAAGCTTCCGGCAGTAGAGAGCTTAACGCTCTATACCGACCTCGCAGCACTAGCAACATTTAGCTGTAGCGCACTGGCGCTTTATTCGATTGTCAAAACTAGCGGCCAAAGCCCTGAGGAGATTATTCTACGGCTTGGTTCGGACAAGCAGGCAGCGCTATTATTAATGGGGTCTCTGGTGCTGCTACCAACAGTGCTCGGCGCAATTGGCTCATTAGCGATCCGACGTTTTGCAGGAAGTTTAGAAAATTTAGCACAGTCTGACCCGCGCATCGGACTACATCATGCGGCAACAGTAATTCGCGAATTCCGTGATAGTTATGCGCTCGTCAGGGAGTCGCTAGCCAAGCTTCATTCCGATTTGCGCTACGCACAGCGCACGATCAAAGAACTCGATCACGCTAAAGACGCTCAAGAAAACGAAGTGCGCCGGCGCGAATCAACGAGTCGTAACCTCATGCGCATTCTTGATCACTCAGCCGTCGGCGCAATTTCCTTAACTGCTCAAGGTACAATTATTACGATTAATTCGAAAATGCAGTCCCTGCTTGGACTTGAAGGCCACAGTCCGATTGGACAACAATTTTCAAGTATTCAGTTTAATACTCCCTGGGGAAAGGAAATTAGCGAGCTTTTAGTCAATGCCTGTCGTGACCCACATCAGCTACTCGGGAGTGAACCAATCCGACATTATTGCACACCGCGCGAGAATTTGATCCTTAAACTCGAATTAAGTGCGCAATCCTCTGCTGAGTTCAAAAATCACCAGAGCTATCAAATTCCCACAAGCGAACTTGCCGTGGTGCTACTAGCCTATGAGCAAGCAGATCTGCGGCAATTTTACTTGCATTTACTGGCTGGAGAAGAAGCTAAGGCCGAGCAGAAGGCGGTCAAATTCGACATCGGGTTTTTTCTTAATGCCGGCGTAAAATTCCTCTATGAATCGCTAGCGCTTGATGAAATCGCCCCTTTTGCCTGCGAAGGCAAGCAACCGCTAGTAGAAATTCCACCGCACAAATTTTATCAATTACTTGCAAAAACTTTGCACACTGTAGAGCAAATGCTACCGCACACATCCGAGTTAAAATTCGAAATCGCCACTGAGGCAATTGACGAAAGAACAGCTTCGCTCCTTCCTGGCTCACATGCAGGAATCTTTGCACGCTTTTGTATTTCGCACGAAGGTGTGAGCGTCACCTCACAAATGCTTTCTTCACGCACACATGCTGCGCAAAGTGAGCTCGAACTTGCCTGTCAAAAACTAACAACGCTTGTGCGTCAAATCGGGGGCTTTGTCTCGATTCAAAGTAGCCAGTTACGCGGCACTGCCTTAACTGTCTATGTTCCGCAGATGCATGATGCTGTCTTGCGTCCGGCTGAGAAAAAGCCAGCAAAAGCTAGTGACTCCACAGCGCCAACTTCACAAACTGACCCAACAGAAGAAAATACAGGACCAAGTGTCTTACTTGTGACCGGATCATCAAGTATCGATCAGCAAATTGTCGAACTCATGAACGCCCTCACCGGAGATCTCTCAATTAAGTCGCTGCATCAAATCGAAGCTGAATTAAACACTGAACTCTTTGGCTCAGGAGCAGGTTTTGCTGAAGCAACAGGAGAGCATCAAGCTGGAAGCTCTGTGACGGTGCATGTTGATGCGCTTGTAGTTACAGTCGAAAAGACGACAACTGAGATTTTGGATTTAGTTAAAACTTTAAAATCAGAACATCAGGCCACAACGACATTACTGATTCTGGCAACTGATGAGGACGGCGAAGAGGCAATTAACCAAGGTTTTACAATTCTCCACCAACCGGTTGAACTTGAAGTCTTAAAACGAGCGCTAAAGATTTGAGCGCAGTCCGGGTCGCGGGCTACTCCTTTCTATAAGCCTCAATCCCACCAGTTAAATTCTTTAAGCCCGAAATTTGTTGGGCGCTTAGCCATTCGATTGCTTTCTGGCTGCGTTTGCCTGAGCGGCAGTAAACTATGCATTCAGCTGCTGAATTATTAATAAGCTGCTTTAATTCATCAATACGCTCCGCAAGTTCATCCAAAGGAAAAAGATGCGCTCCAGGGATATTAATTTTTTGATATTCGTCGAGTTGACGCACATCGATTAAAATTACTGGGCTACCAGCTGAGAGCTTAGCCTTAAGCTCTCGCGGCTCAATAGTTTGCAGATTCATGCTGAAAATCTCGATTAACTAAATGATGAACCACAACCACAAGTGCGTTTAGCGTTAGGATTATTAAATTTAAATCCAGCGCCCTGCAAGCTTGTGACATAGTCAATGCTTGTGCCTTTAAGAAAGTTAGCACTGGCCATGTCGATAAATATTTTTAAACCATCGACTGTTGAAACCACATCACCCATGCGCTCTTCTTTCTCAAAATCTAGGCCATACTGTAGTCCTGAGCAGCCGCCACCTTGGACAGCGATTCTCAGGCCGTGGTCCTCTAGACCCTCTTCTTTAAGGGCCGATTTAATCATTTCAATCGCCTTTGTAGTTAGTGTGACGGGGAAATCATTAGTATCATTAGAGACTTGCGCTGTTTGGGGATTTGTCTGTTCCATTTAAAACTCCTGATGAGGCCATTATATAACCACTTAATAGGACTTGGCAAATTCCGGTTTAATTAATTTGCAACCATTACGCGTTAGTTTAATTTTATTGAGAATGTGCTATAAGGCCTGTTCAAATTAGTTCTTTGATAATGCAATCATTACGAGTAGATGTTTTTCATACCTGATCCGTAGTCAGCATTGTTAAGTTATACCATCTGATTCTGGATCAGGCCTGCATTGAAGGTTTTTTGTCTTCCATAACCAGAGTGATGTTCGCTGCGGTTTATTAAGAATGCACCGCCTCGAATGTCCTTTTGGCCCAAACCATGGACGGACAACTGGAAGGAAAAATGAGGACTATCGTCAGTACTTATAATCAACGGCCCACTGTGCCGTTTTCGAAGTTACTTGCGGCAATTGTCACAAGTAAGATTCACATCACCCCCGAAGAGCGGCATTGGATGATCTACGTCGGACAGGGATACTCTACCAAAGAAATCGCCAACATGCCTGAATTCTGTGTGAGTAAGAAGACAGGTGAATTTCACCTAACCGGAATCTACGGCAAACTCAAAGATGCAATTCAAATCCAAACGGGCATACGTCTCAAACGCTTCAGCAGCTCAAAAATGATAACTTGGGCCCTTGCGTCCGGGACGATCTTTGCTAGAGATCTCTATCGTGAGGATTTCAAGTTCATCAGGCCGAGCAAGTTAACTAAAGAAGAGCGATCTGTCCTTGAGGCCCTGATGAAAGGTTGGAGTGACCAGGAAATCGCAGAGCTGCCAGGGATGGAGAAGTCTCGCGGCACAGTTCAATTTCACACCGCTAACTTGCGGAAAAAGTTTGGCGTCCACAACCGACTCCAGCTTTTGCAAGTTGCAATCCACTTGTGGATGGAAATGGAATCGCAGAGAGAATCTCAACCACCAGTTCTTCAGATGCCCGAACTACCAGGTTCGAGGTAGAGCAACATTGCTTGCGCATCTACAACGCATCGAAACTAAGAGGTCGACCACGACGAGCCGCTGCTTTAAAGGTTTTTAACTCTGAATTGAAAATTTCAGATGATAGGATCTAACTGCAGGCCTGGCTCGTTTCTTTTTAAGCAGCTTCTTTATAAATGCCTTGAATAGTTTTGAGTAATTTAACTGCATCAGCCTTGGTGCGTTGAAAAGCATTACGGCCCATAATTGAACCAAAGCTTCCGCCTTGGGCAAGGCCCTTAACTTCTTCAAGCACTGCAGCCTCATCTTTAGCTTCTCCGCCAGAGAAAATTGTAATTCTACGGCCGTTAAACGCGCTCTGAATTACGTGACGCACGCGATCGGGCAGTGTTGCCACAGGA
>JAEUWB010000039.1 GCA_016786595.1 bacterium
CGAATGTCGTCGCCTGGAGTTATAAAAGTTCTCGATGTAGCCACCGATATCTGCCGTGGCGGCTTCACGAGAAGGATAATCCATCTGATGAATCCGCTCCACTTTTAAAGTATTAAAAAAGCTCTCAGTCATGGCATTGTCATAACAATTTCCCTTGCGACACATGCTTTGCCGGATGCGCATGCTCTGAAGGAGGCGTCTGTAACGAAAACAAGCATATTGAATGTCTCGATCAGAATGATGAACGAGCTCTGCGGGCAGCTGGTTTCTGCCGGCTGCTTTGAGCAGCGCCGCTACCGCTACATCCGAATTTAAACTATTCGATGTTGCCCAGCCGACAATTTCTCTGGAAAAGAAATCCAATACCACCGCTAGATACAACCAACCTTCCTTCGTCGGAATGTAAGTAATATCGCTTCCCCACTTCTGGTTAGGCGCCGTTGCTGAGAAATCTTGATTGATAATATTCTCCGCCACCGGCTCTTGATGATCTGATTGAGTAGTAACCGGCTTGAACCGCCGTTTATACCGGTTCGAAACAATCCCAGCTTCCCGCATCAATCGAGCCACTCTGTTCTCTCCACAGCGGATTCCTTGCCCTATTAGCTCCTTGGCAACTCGAGGTGACCCGTAGGTCTTGAAACTATCGGCATGAATCACTTTGATCCTATTCGTTAGCGCTGCGTTCTCAACCGCCCTTGGCGAATCTCCCCGTGTCAGCCATTCATGATAGCCAGAACGGCTCACCGCAAACGCTTTACACATCGCCGTTAACGGATATTCCTTCTGATGGCTCATAATCCACTCGTATCGTCGCTCGACGACCTCGCAAAATACGCCGTCGCTTTTTTTAAAATGTCACGCTCCAGCCGAAGCTGCCGCACCTCCCGCCTTAATCGCTTCAGCTCCTCTGCTTCTGGCTGCTTCCCTTCGGCAACCGGATCACCCGCCGCGCTTGCCAACCAGTTATACAACGTGTTGTCATTAATCCCCAGGTCCCGCGCAGCCTGAGCTACGCTCAGGCTCTCCTCCCGCACCAATCGCACCGCCTCGGCCTTAAACTCCTTACTGTATCTCTTTCTCATACGTTCTCCTTATCACAGGTTTATACCTGTCCGGAAAACTGGGGGAGGTTCAGACATTTCCAATGTTGTAACCGACCTAATACTGCAATTCTTGTTACTGGAACTGATTCTCTCCGTCATGGTTTCGATATTCTTGTCAATGACATGTCCTATGATTGTTCCAATCATAGCCCCGTTTACCACACCTTCCGTAACAATAACTGGAGCAGCGATTCCGGACATGCCGCCGGTTACAGGTGCCAATATAAGTGAACCTACTGCAGAGATTGGCTTCTGGTACGGGGTTACTTTCTAATAACATCGACCAGCTCTGCTCTTGGTTTGGTGATTTTTCACAAGGCAAGGGTACTGATGGAGAGAAGTTAATGCAGGATTGCCCTGGCGACTGCAGCCCACAATATTATGTGGCACTTGAGGATCGGGCCAGTAGCCTTGAGGCAACTTGTCAGATTGTGTGTGGCCATGCGCGGGATAGAGATGACGGGATTTACAATCTTAAGTCTGCTGTAATCTGGAATTGCGAGGTTTGATTTTTTCAATTCCGAATTCTTGTAGCTACACATCCCCTTTAAAAGATGTCATGCCTCCCCCTCATCCTCGCCTTCCGATATACAAACGAGATCTACTGTTAGATCATAGGGCTTCCATCAAAAAAAGCCGCTCAAGCCGGAATCTGTCAAAAAGCCAATTATTCGAATTCTGTTAGTAACAAAATTGTCAATTTACAATAGCTGCCGATTTAGTGAACTTCATGCATGGGTAGATATCTCCACACGCTTTACTATTAGCAGCAAAGTGCTCGGCACAGCAGTAGTTATTTCCCGTGACCATTACTGGAAAGATTTGAGTGGCGAGTCGATAAAAGTTATCTAGTTCGCGTGCACGAGTAAAGTGCTAGATAATGTTTTTGAAGTAGGTTTTGCACAGACTGCTTCTTTTATTGGCTTAGCCGCTGGCATCGGTTATCTTTAAAATTATCTACTCATATACAAGAATACGCTGCCAACTAGATCCCAGGTTATCACCTTATAGCCCTTCAAACATTAGTGCTTTGTGGTCTGAGCCTATAACAGTTTCAGTTTTTAGACTTATTGTATGCCAATCCAGAGTGTATAGAATGTGATCTATTGGTATACCTAATAAAGGCGCATGAGCAGGCCAGGTAGGTAGCATGCCAAAACCATGTCTGGAGTTATATAATTTCGATGTATGGATAAACTGCCGATAAGCAGGTGACCACATACTTGAGTTTAAATCGCCTACTAGGATAGTTGATTCACCGAGCTGCGCGAGAGCATCGCTGAGTTTAGCATATGCAATATTTCTGCCCTCAAAATATTGTTCATTTACTGGAGGCAGAACATGGACTCCGAATAAATTGAATGTCTTATTTTTTATCGTAAATTTTGCAATAATAGCGTCGGTTACTCCAACCTTGGCGATTCTCACGCTTTCTGGCTTGTGCTGGCTATAAATTGCTATTCCAAAATTATCGTCTTGAGGCTTACTCAATGAATGCGGAAAAAGATCGCTGATTAGATTAAGATGTTTCTCCCATTCTCGATCAATCTCCAGAACTACCAAAATGTCCGGCGCCTGTTTTTTAAATAGGCTGATTACTTGATCGTAGTTTTGATTTCGAGTGTAGACATTTGCCACCATGATCTTAATTTTATTCTCGGATTGAAGAGCGTTTTCAGAATGATTTCGATTAACTGCTGTATAATAAGGTAAGATTTCATAGAAATTAACCATTGCAACAGAAAATGCAAAGATACTGAGACGTAGATTTTTAGTGAGTAATAAAAATAATGAGAGAAATAATGAGATGCAAAGATATTGAATACGGAAGTGAGATAAAAGATCTATAATAAGAAAGTTGTTATTTAGCCAGCTACTACAGGAAGAAATCAAAAGTGCAGAGATTCCAAATGTAAAAATGTAGTTGATTAACTTATTGCTCACAGCCTCAAATACCTATTTGACTAATGCCTTTTAACTTCTGATCTAAAGTGACTTTTGATGACTTGTCCACCGAAGCCACGTAGGTAGAGAAGAAATTCGCTAAGATAGATCTGACTTAATTAAATATTTCCTAGCGATATTTAATGATCTTAGCCGGGCTACCAGCGACAATTGCATTGTCAGGAACATTCTCTCGCACAAGAGAATGGGCACCGATAATTGCATTTTTACCAATTGCGACCCCATCGAGTATTGTCGAATGCGCACCAATCCAAGCGTGGTCACCAATCGTCACCCCCCCTTTAATCTCCATCTGCTGCTCAATTAAAGGTTTGTCGTCTGAATCAAAACTATGGTTACCAGGTCCGATATACGTATAAGCAGCGATCAGCACACTCTTGCCAATCGTAATCTGACTTTGGCTGGCAATTCGGCATTGTGAAGAAATATTAACACCATCTCCAAGACTAATCTTTGCATTCTTAGATGTGATAATCGTCTGACGCCCAATTAAAACTCCATCGCCAAGCTCAATTCCTGCCTCGACTGCAGCTGAATCCTTGCGAACATCAAGCACTGCATAATCATCGACGAGCACTCCCTTACCGAAATTGATGCGCTGTGGATGACGAATCGTAACACCGCGACCAAGCGTGGGTTGCTTCGATCGCGCTGAAAGAAAAAGACTCAAAAATGCCCCGCGTAGAACATATCCCAAACTTCCCGGGAGATTAATTAAAAATAAATTATAAAGCTCAAATCCTAGGAAAAATAAAAAACTAGCATCTTGGCCGACAAGTAGATCGCGATACAAACGAAACTTACTAACTCGGGCTTGAGCAAGTCGACGCTGCTGGGGAGTCATTGCAATTTGCGATTGAGAATGTTCTGTCATACTCCACTTCCTTGTGGATAATCTGAGTAAAACTCCTTGCCTAAACCAGTTTGAGCTTTAACTTGCCTTGCACTAGTTGCCGGACATTTGATTGATACATTCTGAAATTCATCTATCAAGTTAAATAATTTATCACTAACATTTTCGACTGCAGTAACTTTAGCGGCATAGGCATTAGGAATAGCATTAACTAAAAGTTCCGCCTGCGCGGTCTCAAAATGCGTTGCTCGTGGAAGTGTCACAATCAAGGCTGGACAGCGCACGCGATGCAACTCTGGGCGTGAATCAAATGCTTTAGATAATTTTCTCAACGGTAATCCCAGCGGCAAGTGCGACTCGATCCAGTCAATCATGCGCGTTCCAAGGCTTGGACAAATTCGGGTTGTGGCATTAATTAGAATTACGCGGCGAACTAATTTTGGATAACGAATCGCTAGATCTTGCACGAGTGTGCCGCCTGCCCCAATGCCAATCGCAGTCATTTTACGCGTCGAAAAACCCTCAAAGTAGCTGCCTAATTTAGCAGCAAATTGATCGACAGAATTTAAATCTGGGAGTGCGGATGCAAGCTGATAAAGCTTAAATTCTTCGCTAAGTTTATGCCTTAAATCTTTAAGACTCAGAAAATCACCTAAATTATAGTCCTGCTCCGCAAAAAGATAAACTTCAGATGTCGCCAGAGATTCACCACTTCGTGGTGCAATTACCTCAAACTTAATTTCAGGATCTAGTCTGCTCATGTTAATTTCAAAGCTTATATACTGCTTCCATTAAGGTTTTCCCGAAAAAACTGTGCTGGCAAGCAGTATATCCGTTTCGCCGAGAGGCAAAACAAAACAAAAATATACCCCTTCTTATCTTTGCACTTTCCAAGGGAATTCCATATTGGGAGGGGTATACATCTAATTGAGTTTTGCTTCAAATAGCTCAAGCTCGGCAATCGACCAGTCAAGAGTCGGGTGCATTCCAAGTTGAGTAATACGAATGATTTTTACTGCTTGATAGGTTGGTAGATTAATTTCGACTTCGGTCTGTGAGCCAAAATATGGATAGCCTTTCGGACTTAAGCGCAGTGGCCCATTCCAAGGTGATTGCTCGATGACTGTCGCTAAATGCGCTAAGTCTTGACCAACTTCAAGCTTAATACCTTGGGGAAAATCGCCCGGGGTTTTTGGTGCAGAGAGAACGACGCGCTTTAAATTGCGTGCTTGTTCAAGCGTAATGGTCATAAAATCTCCGGGCGTTTGAGGACGACCAGTATTCCAACGAGTATTTGGGTCGTGATCAAGAATATTTTTTGCATTGCTCTGATTAATATTAGTTACAACCTCTGCAGTAAAATCCTCGCCCGGAATTAATTTTCTTAATTGCGCTCCAACTTCAAAGCCCTCTGCGGGGTTAACTTGATAACTTGAGAGCACATAGGCTGAAGGTCCTTCCTCAAGTGGGACCGTAGAAAACCTAGTATCACGAGTTTTAAGTTGTAGCTGACCCAAACCTAAGATTCCCTGCACCCTTAATATCAACAAACAACTCAGGCAGAATAAGAGTTGCAAACCAGCTTTAAAAGATAATTGAGCAGACAAGTTTAATACGACAAACAGTAATAAAATTGGCAAAAGCATTAACGTTGGCGTGGCTGCAGACATTCCCGGGATGACATTTGACATAACTTCAAATGGTGAAATGGTATTTAAATAAGCTAGCTCAGACAAATGGACTTGCAAACAAAGGATCGTTAGTAGCCAAAAGATAAAACCATGCCTAACTCGTGTTTGGTCACGGCTTGGAGAATCTTTACGGTTTAAGACAAAAATTAAAAAATATATACTAAAAATTAGCGCGAAAATCCCCGTATAACTAAGCGACCAATTTTGCGATTGCTCAGCTAGCAAGGGATTTGGCGCCAAGCTATCTCCGATTAAAGGTGTGGACTTAAAACTAAGCTTACTGATCGGAGCAAGTCGTGCATTGGCCGGATAGTCGATCTCTGGATAAGCTGGGAAAAGTAAAAAACCTAGAGCAATGCTCGTCACAAGTATCAGTGCTAGCAACTTTGAATTAGAACGGCTTTCCTTGTTTGAATAAAATAGATAGGCAATCGCCAGCAAGGTTCCAAGAACCGCAATTGAACCGGCACTAACTGACCAGATCATAACTAAAATCAGCGCATCAGTCAGTGTCTTTAACCCTGGTCTTTCACGCAGTCGTAAGAGCGCTACAAGATACAGTGGAAACCAAGCAATGCGCAGTAGATAGGGATCTTTCCCTGCTAAGCAGAGCATTGCGACAACTATGCACAGTGCCTGAATTATCGCAGTCTGAAATTTTTTCTGCTGCAAGTAGAAAAATGCAAATGTAGCTCCTGTTAAAATCAGCAGCTGATAGTAGAACCAAATCTGACTGGTGATTTCAATTGCGCCAAGCCCGAGCACTGGACAGAGGTACTCTTGCGCAACAAAATTAATGTCGCGGTAAAAAATATGAATTTGAGCAAACATCAGTTATTTTTATAAACAAGTAAAAGTTTTAGCACCAGCTATAGTCTGGCCAACCAAACCATGCGCGTCGAAATTCATGGGCCTACAATTAGAACCGAGCGCGAATCCACTCAAAAGCTGCGCGAAAACTTAACAACCACGGAGAGAGTTCATCAGACTTGAAACGTTCCTGCGGATAATACCCCCAATTCCAAGGAAAAAGTGAGCGTTCAAGATGCGGCATAATCACTAGGTGTCTGCCATCTTTCGAGCAAACACCCGCAGCGTTATAGTCCGCTCCATTAGGATTAAGTGGATAACTACTGGAGAGGTAGCGCACAGGAATATCATAGTCAGATTCGTTACCTGGCAACACAAAGCGTCCCTCACCATGGGCAACCCAAATCCCAAGTTTCGTGCCAATTAAAGGTTTAAGCATAATGCTTGCCGTATCTCTGATTTCAACCCCGAGAAAAGCGCTTTCAAACTTCCTTGAAGCATTTTGTTGCATCGTCAATCCAGGGAAATAGCGATCTCTTACCAAATCAAGAGCAGCTACAAGCTGACAACCATTACAAACTCCGATTGAAAGGGTATTGTCTCGGGCATAAAAACGTTCCAGAGCTTCGCGAGCACGAGCATTAAACAAACATGCGCCAGCCCAGCCTTTACCCGCACCAAGCACATCGCTATTAGCAAATCCTCCTGGGAAGGCAATCATCGAGATGTCTTCAAGTGTTTCACGTCCAGAGATCAAATCACTCATCGTCACATCGCGAACATCAAAGCCAGCGGCAAAAAGTCCCATTGCCATTTCACGATCCCCGTTGGTCCCCTGCTCGCGAATCACAGCAGCCACAACCCCACTACTGCTTGCCCGCAGTGGGTCAATCTGGTGAGCACTCTTTTTGCCTGTAAAACTCTTGGGGAAGCTAAAATTTAGTGGCAGTTTGTCGAAATTCTCCAAGCGCTCTGCTGCTTTACCGGGAGCTGTCTGCATTTGATCAAAAAGTGCGGAAGGTTTAAACCAAGCTTTACGTAGTTCGCTGAGTTGTGGCTGCCACGTAAAGCTTGTCGTGGAAAGTGTAATTGCTTTGTCACTTGATACTCGCGCTAAAGTAAATGCTTCGATTTTAGTGGTTGTAAATTGGGCAATAATATCCTTACTGTCTGTTTCACGGACCTGGATAATTACTGCTGGCTTTTCGCATAAATAAAAGTCAGGACTAAGCTTTACTTCAGTAGAAAATCCAAGCTCTCCAGCAAAAGCCATTTCAAGAAGAGTAGCAATCACACCACCACTTGAAACATCGTGCCCAGAAAGAATTTTTTCATCAACAATTAACTGCTGAATGAGCTCCAACCCGGATTTAAATTTTTTCGCATCAGCTACGGTCGGGCAAATATCTCCGATTAATGACCGGGTTTGCGCATAAGCGCTCCCACCAAGAGGGTTAGTACTCAAGCCACTTAAATTGAGATATATCAGCACCGTTTGACTACCGGCCTTGAGATCCGGGGTAACGCAAGCTGTTACGCGCTTGGTTGGTGCAACTGCTGTCACAATCACAGTTCCTGGAGAACGCACCTCCAAAGTCTTTTGCTGTTGATTTAATTCCTCAGCACCGTAAAGCGTTGTCATCGAAAGCGAATCTTTTCCCGTCGGCACGGGAATCCCAAGTTCAATGCAAAATTCTGACAAGGCTTTAACTGCTCGATAGAGTCGTGCATTCTCTCCTGGTCGCTTAGCCGGCCACATCCAGTTAGCAGAAAGCGCAACTCGAGCGAGCCCACCTTCCAGTGGAGCCCAGATCAAATTGGTCAGCGCTTCGGCAACGCTTAAAATTGCACCAGCTTGCGCATCAATCAAACCAGCTATCGGTGCATGGCCGATTGCTGTCGCCACGCCAGATTCACCAGTAAAATCCAAAGTTGAAATGGAAACGTTACTGAGTGGTAACTGCAACGCTCCAACACATTGCTGCCGGGCGACCCTTCCACCGACGCAGCGGTCTACTTTATTCGTTAACCAATCCTTACAAGCAACTGACTCGAGCGATAAAAGATCCAACACCGTTGTTGTAAAACTCTCAGCCGTATTGATTTCAGCTTGAAGTGCTTGCACTTGATAGCTGAGTTCTTGATCCTCGAGTTTAAGCTTAGGAGAACTGCCAAATAAAACTGCAGTCGGGAGGTTAAATGGAGTAGATGAGTCTGCTTCTTCAAAAACAATTTTTCCATCGCCAGTTAGTTCGCCCACAACGTAGCATGGAGCATTCTCACGCAGGCACACGGCCTGAACCAAGGGTAAATCTTTGGCAGCGACAATTAAACCCATGCGTTCTTGCGATTCATTACAAAGAATCTCGCGGACCGACAAAGTCTCGTCACCAATTGGCAAAGCGCGGATTTTAATTTTACCACCAGTAGCTTCAAGCAATTCAGAGAAGCAGTTAATGTGCCCGCCTGCGCCATGATCGTGAATCAACTTAATTGGGTTTTCAGGAAGTTCTGCCAAAGCGCGAATCGCGTTAAAAACGCGCTTCTGCATCTCGGGATTAGCCCGTTGAATGGCTGTGAGTTCTAAATCTTTAGCGTAATTTCCAGCATCAACTGAGCTTACCGATCCACCAGCAAGTCCAATGCGGTAGTTATCACCGCCAAGCACCACAACTTTATCGCCGATTTGAGGTTTTAATTTATGCGCCTGGTTTAAATTGGCATAGCCCGTCCCACCAGCAAGCATGACAGTGCGATCGTAGCCGTAAAATGCAAGATTTGATTGACCTTCAAAGGTCAACAGCGAACCACAAAGCATTGGTTGACCAAATTTATTACCGAAATCTGAAGCGCCAAGAGAAGCTTTAATTAAAATTTGAGAAGGAGTTTGATACTTCCAGGGGCGTTCAGCAAATGCTTGCTCCCAATTCTTTGCTCGTGAGCCTTTAAGCCGCGGGTAAGCAGTCATATAGACAGAAATCCCAGCGAGTGGAATTCCTGCTTGTCCACCCGCCATGCGGTCGCGAATCTCTCCGCCAGATCCAGTTGAGGCGCCGTAAAAGGGTTCAACGGTAGTTGGGAAATTATGCGTTTCGGCTTTAAGAGACAAAACTACCTCTGTCGGCTGAAGCTGATATGTTCCGGGGCGGTCAACAGCATTTGGAACAAATTGCGTGGTAGCAGCACCTTGAATGAAAGCAACGTTATCGGAGTATGCAGAAACCACATGCGCTCCAGACTGTTTAGTTGTCTCTTTAATCCAAGCAAATAGAGATTTTTCCTGAACTTGATTGTTAATTACAAAGCTGCCGTTAAAGATTTTGTGACGGCAGTGCTCTGAGTTGATTTGTCCAAAAGCAAAAATCTCTACATCGGTAAGTTCACGCTCTAGACTTGTTGCAGCTGATTTTAAAAAATCAAGTTCCTCACGAGAAAGCGCTAACCCATGTTCAAGGTTAAAAGCTTCAATGTCTTTAACGCCAAAAGTTAGAGCTGGTTTAGTGCTATTCTGTAGGGTTACTTCACTGAGTTCATGATATTCAGCTTGAAGCATTGCGTCGAAATCAACCGCTGTCTGAGCTTTGATTTTTTGGAAGCTCTCAATCCGAGAAATTCCCTGGATTCCCATATTGCGCAGCACATCAGTTACGTTTGTCGACCAAGGCGAAAGCATTTCCTTCCTCGGGCCGATAAAGCGGCCCGAAATTTTACCCGTGGGCACAAGGTCTGCTTCAAGAATCCATTTAAGTTTTTCTATATCTTTGGTTGAGAGTGGGTCAGCAGATTGAATTAAAAATGAAAACTCTTGATGATCAAATAGAGTAGAAGACATGGTCAACGCTTAGTAAATATTTGCCACGAGATTCGCCTCTCGGGCTTGAGTTTAGAATCATTATCTGTAACTGCCTGCCATTCTGGCGCGGCTTTAAGTATTTGAGCTAAAGGCTCTATACTGAGGCTAAGTATGGCATTAGCTGAGGTTTTTTGGGAAATTTCATTCCAGTTTCGGCCAGTTTGGGTCAACTCCTTAAACGCTCGAGCCATTTGTGGATCATTTTGAATGGTGAAAAAATCGCTACTGATCTTGAGCTGCACATTACCCGACCTAGCCGCACTCAAAAGTAGCGGTCCGGCTAACTTTGGATTTAAGATTACAACCGTGGGATTCAAATCTAAGAGCTGCTTGACTGCAGCTTCAAAAACGCGGTCTTTGAATAGGGGCTTTTGCCAAAGCGCATTAACATGCACAATTGAAAAACATAATAACACCCAAATCAGGCCAAGTAATGAAAGTTTTTCTGTAAGTTGACTAAGCTTAAGAATTGCAATCTTCAGCGGATTATCCCCAGCAAGAATTGGCCAAATTCGTGCAAGTATTGCACCCAAGATCAGCATACCCACACCAACTAAGCGCGGCTCAATTAAAGCAAGCCCGAGGGCTAGACTGACCACTAGATATTCAGTCTGATGTAGCTTTACATTAAAGCGTACTCGGCAAAGACTTAAGAGACAAAGTTGGATCAAGAAAAAAGCAAAGCTAAACGAGAGTAATGGATTTTGCCAGTCAGCTGATAAAAATTGCTCCAAGCTCAGCTCGAAGTGTCGCAGCTGAGCTTGGATTAGATTCAAACTTAAAATCTGACCGTCAACAGCAAGCGTAAAACTTAAGCAGACAGCTACGAGTATTGCAAATTTTTGCCCCGCTTTGATCGTTAAACTTAAAATATAAATGCTGATTAATAAGCTTGCTGGTAAACTTACTGCACTTGAACGCGCAAGCATCCATACGGAAAATACTAGAGCAGTAAAAATTATTTTTTGAGGCCTCTGCTGATACAGTTGCAGCAAAGTCATAGAGCAAATTGTAAAAAAAAGTAGAAATAATTCAGGGTTAAGATCTGCTTCAATAAAAAGTCCAAGCCCAGTGACTAAAGTAAGTCCAAGGGAAAAAGCTTCTGCAGCACTTAATCGTAGAAATAATTTAAAAACTAAATAGAAACTCAGTGTAATCAAGGAAAACTTTAGTAGCAGAAAAACAATTGGAGATTGTTCTAAGAAGACCTGGTCAATCACGGCCAGGCAAATACTTGGAAGCCAAATTGAGTTAGTGGTTAGGCCCGATCCGAATTCAGCATGCATCCAATTTAGCGCAGAAAAAATTCCAACTCTAAGCTGCTCAGCCCCAGTCAAGCGTGAGAAATAAAATTCAGCCGAGCTAATTTGTTGTGTGATATAAAGTGCTGCAACGAAAAGAAGGATGAAAAATAGTTGTAGGTTTTTCTTTTCCGGAAAAGGCTTCTCTCCGCTGCTCGATGAAAAGTGCTGCACTTATGCCCGCTCCTTACGAGAGATGCGATGTAGGTTGCGAATATTCTCTAATGCGCTAGTGCTACCACGATAAGCGATACCCGCGTTAAAGCCAATTTGCTTAGCAATAATTAACTGCTTCTTTGCTACTCCTAAGTCTTTGGGGGTCTTAGCCAGTAGAATGCGCACTACTCCCAAATTATTGCGAATCGCAGCATGTAGCGCTGGCACTTCTTCACCGCGAAGCTTAAATAAGGCGCCATTAAGCTCACGCTCAGCACAGCGTAGTAAGGCAATTTGCGCAGTATCAGCCAAGTATTCTTTCAGGTAATAGTTGGCTAAAATTAACTTCGCAAGCGAGCGCGGAGCCGTCTGCCAGCCACTAATATTAGTATAGCGAAATTGCAGCAAGCGGCTAAACAAATCCGAGCTATCGGTCTCTAGCGATAAGACCTCTGCTAATTCTGTAAAATATTGATCGGCAAGCGCCTTCGGGTGAGTTGAGATCGTAAGTATCTCTGGAATTGTCACGATTGCAAAATCGACATTGCCTAAAGTAACTTGAAGATTGCGACCCTGCTTGCTGATGCCAGGTAAATTTTGAGAACTGAAGATTTTCAACTCAGCAGGGAAATAAATACTCAGTTCTTTAACATTGCCACCTACTAACATTGTAGCAAACGAACTTTTCTCGAAAAAATCTTTCGCTGCTTGCAAGTTCTGGATACGGTTTTCGATAATTCCAAAGCGTGATTTGAAATTATGGGCTTCGGCAAGACTTTGAAAATTTCTGCGCATCGTGAATGCATGAAAACCAAAACGGTCGTCAGTAAAACGAGTTAAATAAGGTCCTGGCCTGTAAAGCACTGAGGGTAAAAACCCGCGGATGTATAAAATGCCTGCAGCCCAGAGCACGAACCCAACAAGAATCAAAGCCCGTGGAATACAAAGACCAAGGGCATTTAAATATAAAACTAAGATCAGCGTGAGAATTGGGAAAAAAACCATCTGTAAGTCATCTAAAGGATAACCTGCAGTTTTCAAGACCAGTGTAATACCTAGCACTAAGACTAAGAGCAGGGCATAGATTTTGGGCAATCCGGCATGATCTGATTGTTTCATGGATCTTAGAGGCCAATGCATGCTATGACTCCGTACTCAGGTAATCGTTCTCAGCAAACGAAGACTTGAAATCGAGCAATCTCTTTGGAGCACAAATTTGTAGTAACATGACTGACGTAAAGGGAAATTTGCATACTGGGACAAGAATTGGAAGGTCTCCTTTTTTAAATACTGAGCAGGCATTAACTCAGGATTTAAATGCTAATACTTCGGAACTAATTCATTTTATTAGTCATGAAATTGATAACCCAGTCACGGCAATTGTCTCCTTAGCTTCGGTTTTGCCGCGCACAGCGAGCGACCAAGAACGTATCTCGCATTTCTCGGATTTAATTGCTCAAGAAGCCTGGAAAATCAGTCGCTTAACTGAAAAGTTGACCTATCTACTCTCAACCAGAGCAACGGCGAAAGTACCCTGTAGTCTTATGACTACAGTTGAGCGCGTCAAACAAAAATTGTCCGCTGAAAAATTATTCACAAATTGGCAGATCTCAATACAAATTACGAGCAAAGCTTCGGAGGTAATGTTTGAGTTCCATCAGCTTGCACTTTTGGTGCGTGAATCAATTTTTATTATGCGTAATATTGGAGAGCTCCTCCAAACCGAGCAAAAGCAAATTCAAATCACTGCCGAAAGTGACAATAATGAAGTAATATTTTCCACAAAGGTTTCTACAAAAAAACAATTCGAGAGTGATTTGAGTTTACTTTTTGACTGCGCAGCAGCAGAGAGCTCTCAAACAAAAGAACTAAGTTTGGCACTAGCTGTAACCAACGCCATTGCTCAGCGATTTGGCTGCGAATTTGAAATCGAAGAAGAAACCACCAGCACTGGCTTCGATTACCACCTCACAACCTACCTGAAAAAAGCAACCGCGAGTAAAACCTTGCCAAGCCTTGGAGCTGAAACTCTGGCATCAACTTCAAGCCTTAGTATTCTTATCGTTGATGATGAACCAGTAGTTGCTACTGGCCTAAAGAAAATTATCGAACTTTCCTTTCGTGGCGCAGAGGTGAAACTCTGTAGCCCTGAGGACGCACAAGAACATCTTAAATCTGGGGCCGCTTGTGCTTTAGTCTTATGCGATCTGCATCTACCAGGATATTCTGGAGTTAACTTACGAACTGAACTAATTGAGCTCCGACCTGATTTGTCTAAACGAATCTTGATGATGACTGGCGACAAATCCAGCACTGAAGTGCAAATGCTTGAACCACTGGTAATGTATAAGCCATTTGATGCAGAAACATTAATTTTAAAAATTCGAGAAACTCTTGGTCTCTAATGTCGACGTTAAAAATTCGCATTTATCCTGACCCCGTGCTCCGCGTAAAATGCACGCCAGTTCCAACTATTACCGCCGAAATTAAAACGCTGCTCGATGATATGGCAGAAACGATGTATCAAGCTTCGGGCATTGGTCTTGCCGCCTCACAAGTCGGATCAACTCATCGAGTAATTGTTGTCGATCTGCGCGAAGAAACAGCAGAACATGCTGATTTTAAAAATCAGGAAGATGCCTCGGACGGAGCCAGTTTGGGTTTACTGCAATTAGTTAATCCTGAAATTATTAGTGCTTCAGGTAAAACCTCAATTGAAGAAGGCTGCTTGAGTATCCCGGGTATTCGCGAAGAAGTTCCTCGGGCTAAATCTATCGCCCTTAAGGCGCTCACAAAAGATGGTCAACCGTTTGAGCTTAACGCCACAGGCTTACTGGCGATCTGCTTACAGCATGAAATTGATCACTTAAATGGGGTCTTATTTATCGATCGCCTAGGCGCCGTTAAAAAGCAGTTAATTAAAGCTAAGCTGAAGAAACTTGAGCAAGCGAAATAGCATAAACGCAAGTAATGGCAGACAAAGTCTATAACATTATTTTTTTCGGAAGCCCTGAATTTGCTGTGCCAAGCTTATCCGCGCTTAGCGCGGATCGACGCTTCAATCTTTTAGCTTGTATCACTCAAACTGATAAACCTGCTGGACGAGGACAAAAGTTAAGCCCTCCCGCTGTGAAAGTTTTAGCGCAAAAATTGGGCCTGCCAGTCTTTCAACCCAAATCGCTAAAAAATATCCTGCAGAGCGAAACTGATTTCGGTCGTTTTTTACAAACTCATCAGCAAATCGATGCAGCCATTCTTGTCGCCTACGGTAAAATTATACCACCAGAATTACTACAATACCCAGGCTTCGGAGTGATTAATATTCATCCATCCGATCTCCCACGCTGGCGTGGTCCAGCTCCGATGCAACATACGATTCGCGCCGGAGATAAATCGACTGCAATCTCAATCATGCAGCTTGATACTGGAGTTGATACTGGACCTGTCTTTGCAAAAAAACATTTTACCGTGTCGCCAAATGAAACTTTTGGAGAATTGCACGATAGACTTGCTGTAGCAGGTGCTAAATTCTTACTAGAAGTTTTACCTGAAATCTTAACTGCGCAGCTTAAAGCAGAAGAGCAGCTAGATTCAAATGTAACTTTTGCTGAAAAATTTCCTAAAGATTATTTTAAAATCGACTGGAATCAGGCACCAGAAGTTGTAACTCAACAAATCCATGCACTTTCGCCAAGCCCTGGGGCACGTACAAATTATCAAGGCCAATTAATTAAAATTTATCGCACACGGCTAACAAATCTAAAGCTTAATACTTATCAGCCAGACTGCTTTAAGGCTGGAACAATTGTTTCGATTTCACGTGGGGAGCTGCTTGTCGCTACAGGCCAAAACGGTATAGTAGCACTCGAAGAACTACAGTTTGCCGGCAAAAAGATTTTGCCGATTAAAGACATCATTAACAGTAAAGTTTTTTCTAGAGGGGATTATTTTGAGTAATTTAATTATTGCGCCATCAATTCTCTCAGCCAACTGGGGGAAGTTTGCTGAAGAAGTACTTGCAGTTGAGCATGCAGGTGCAGATTGGATTCATATCGATGTGATGGATGGTCAATTTGTCCCGCCAATTACTTTCGGGGCAGAACTTGTAAAAACCCTTAGACGACTTACCAAGCTTCCACTTGATGTCCACTTGATGGTCTTAACTCCAGAGCAGCAAATTGAGCAATTTGTTAAGGCTGGGGCTGATTCAATTACAATTCATTTTGAAGCAACCAACGATCCAACTAAAACACTTAAACAAATCCGTTCACTTGGCTGCAAGGCCGGCCTGGCCTTAAAGCCACAAACAGACGTGTCCAAGGCACTCCCGCTACTAGCTGAAATCGATTTATTGTTAGTGATGAGTGTAAATCCAGGATACAGCGGTCAGGCATTTATTCCTGAAACATTAAGTAAAATCAGAGCTGCAAGAAAATTAATCCAGGAAAGTGGCCTAAACATTAAACTTCAAGTTGATGGCGGAGTTAAGGCTGATTCAGCGAAAGAGTGTGTGCAGGCTGGTGCAAATGTACTTGTTGCTGCCAGCTACATTTATCATTCCAGTTCATATAAAACAGCAATAAATTCATTAAGGTTATTGAATACTTAACTTCTGATTCTGTTTTAAAGGCGCTTAACTTAAAAGTTGTGCGCATAATGTATAGTTAAGAGTGAGAAAACGGGTAAGAGGTTTTTTTAATTCAGCTTCCTTGCATTGATTGGTCCTTAGAGTGATTATTTTATTTATCGATAATTATTCTTAGGGCCAATCAGCCTGGAAGAAAATGAAACGAGTCTTTAACGACACCGATCTCGCTGCAGTTCAGACCAGAGTTTGGGAAACCAACAAAAGTGAATTTGGCTTTATCGGTCTGCATGACGGATGGGATCTTAGCGAAGGTGGTGGAGCCGATTTGATTCGTGAAAGTCATAATCGGATTGAAATCCTTCCTCGACATCGTCGGTTGCACAGCTGGTCAAAGATTTTGATTCTCCCCGATCCAACATGGGAAGATGAGAACAATTTTACATTCGGCTGTACCGGTTGGATCACAGGTATTAAAGGGTATGTCATTCAAATTGACAGACCTGAAGAACCAGAAATGCCTTGGATCATGGCCATCGGAAGAATTCCCTATCAGACTTGGGATGAACTTCTGGCGTGCCTACCACAGGTAATCCAACGCGTCGCTTGGGAAGATCGTGAAGGTCGGCGCCAAGCAAAAAAGACTGCTTAGAACTTTTATTCGAGGGTTGTCCCCGCAACCCTCACTCTTTTCTTAAATTACTATCTTGCGAGTGATAAATTAGTGATTTTTCTTACAGAATAAGTTACAAAATATAACTTCATGTTAGTATGAGATTGACTCACGAAATATTACTTTTGACCGTTAGCTTTTTGGTTGGTTCAATTCCCACTGGAGTAATAGTTGGGTCGTTTTACGGCACTGACATTCGCAAAGCTGGCAGCGGGAACATCGGGGCGACAAATGCCCTACGCGTGTTGGGGAAAAAAGCAGCTGCCTTAACTTTCCTTGGTGACTTTCTTAAAGGTTTAATTCCCATCTTATTAATTAGTAAAACTTATCACTCGATAACTCCCAACCAAGCACTTGCAGCTCAAGCAACGATTTGCGTGATCATCGGACATTGCTTCTCTCCTTTCTTAAAGGGTCGCGGTGGGAAAGGTATTGCGACTTCATTTGGATGTTTCCTGCTACTCACTCCAATCCCCGCACTACTCTGCTTTGTAACTTTTATTCTCACGGTCTGGAAAACTAAATTCGTCTCCCTCGGCTCGCTGATTGCCAGCCTAGTGCTTTCCATTACAGTTGTGATGTTTTATGGAGGTAGTAATGCTCAGTGGGTGATTCGCGCCGCTCTGGGAGTAACACTACTAATCTTTATTAAACATCAAAAAAATATCCTGCGTTTAGTGCGCGGAGAAGAATCAAGACTTTCTAAAAAACATAGTTCTACGTTATAAACTTCAATATGATTATAGTTACTGGCGGAGCAGGATTTATTGGAAGCGCATTAATTGCCGAACTCAACGCTTGCGGGGAAGAGAATATTGTAGTTGTGGATGGAGAATTAAATGCGCTAAAAAATAAAAATCTAGCTGGTAAAAAATTTCGTAGCTATTTTCATAAAACAGAATTTCTCGATCTCGTCGACGGCACTTTAATGGGTAAAGCTAAGGCTATTTTCCACCTTGGCGCGTGTAGCTCAACAACCGAAACAAATCTCGAATACCTTAAGCAAAACAATACCGAATATACCAAGAAACTTACCAACTGGGCGCTCGAGCAAGGCACCCAGTTTATTTATGCTTCAAGTGCGGCAACTTATGGCGCAGGTGCTGATGGATTTGCTGATCAGCATTCCAAAATCGAACAACTCAAGCCTTTAAATGCTTATGCGCAGTCGAAGCAGAATTTTGACAGCTGGGCATTAAATCAAAACTTATTAGATCAAATCACGGGAATTAAGTTTTTTAATATTTTTGGCCCGAATGAATACCATAAAGGACCGATGCGCAGTGTCGTTTATAAATCATTTCATCAAATCCAGAATTCAGGTTGCGTGAAACTTTTCAAATCATATTTACCTGCGTACGCTGATGGCGAGCAGCAGCGCGATTTTCTTTACGTTAAAGACTGCGCAAAAGTAATGCTTTGGCTGCTAAATAATCCGCAAGTAAAGGGCATTTTCAATCTGGGCTCCGGTCAAGCGCAAAGCTGGAATCAACTTGCGCGGGCTGTATTTTCAGCTAGTCGCAAGCCTGAAAAGATCGAATATATCGAGATGCCTGAACACTTACGCCAGCAATATCAATACTTCACTGAAGCACCGATGCAAAAACTTCGTGCAGCAGGATACAGTGCCCCATTTACCCCACTAGAAACTGCAGTAGCAGATTATGTTCAGAACTATCTCGAGAAAAACGAAGCCTGTTTTTAGTTTCTGAATAGATTTGAAACTGACGAAATTATTTTTGATCTTAGGCTTGAACTTAAACTTCGCCTTCCCCCCTTATCATGATTGTTAGGGCAAAAGGGAAAGTTTAAGTTCAAGCCTAAGATTTTAATTTAAAAAGCTTATTGGTCAAGGATATAAGCAAACATTAATGGCGCAACAATTGTTGCATCCGACTCAATCACAAACTTCGGCGTATCCGTATCGAGCTTACTCCAAGTGATTTTCTCGTTTGGCACCGCGCCCGAGTACGATCCAAATGAAGTCGTGCTATCGGAAATCTGGCAGAAGTAGCCCCAGTATTTACACTGCTGTTGTAGATCTTTTTGGATTGTCGGCACAACGCAAATTGGAAAATCCCCCGCAATGCCGCCTCCGATTTGGAAAAATCCAATTGACTCTTGCTTACTATTTTCTCGGTACCAATCAATCAAAAAGACCATTTGCTCTAATCCACTTTTGATGAAGTTCAAATGCTGAACTTCACCTTTTACATGTCTAGCTGCAAGCATATTGCCCAAGGTAGAATCTTCGTAGCCTGGAACAATAATTGGAAGTTTTTTCTCGCAGGCTGCAACTAACCAAGAATTCTTGGGGTCAATTTGATAATGCTCCTTAATCATTCCACGTTCAATCAGTTGATACATAATCTCATGTGGGAAGTAACGTTTGTTGGTCTTACAAGCTTCTTGCCAAAGACTTAGGCATTGCTTTTCAATACGACGCATCGCTTCGTCCTCAGGGATACAAGTATCCGTGACGCGGTTATAGCCCTTATCGCGTAAAGCTGCTTCCTCTTGAGGAGTGAGATCGCGATAGTGGGGCACACGATAATAGTGCTCATGAGCGACCAAATTAAAAATATCTTCTTCAAGGTTTGCTGCAGTGCAAGAGATTGCATGCACTTTATTTTTACGAATCATCTCGGCAAGTGAAATCCCAAGCTCGGCCGTGCTCATTGCGCCGGCAAGTGTGACCAACATTTTGCCGCCTTTATCGACGTGCTTACCATAAGCCTCAGCTGCATCGACAAGAGTCGCGGCGTTAAAGTGGCGGTAATTTGTGCGGATAAAATCTTTGATCTTCATAGCTTAAATCTCCTAGACCCGGGGCTTACAAGTCACTAGCCGCATTAATTCATCGACCAGCAAAACTCCTGGCAAACTAGCTGATTGATTAGCACAGCTATGAAAAAATACAATACGGACCCAGAATTAGAAGCTAACCTTCAAGCCTGCAATCAGATTGATCCCTGGCAGCGGAGCAACATCCTTAATAAAAGATACATGATCTCGAGATTTCTGGTTTAATAGATTTGTGCCACGTAGATATAGCTCAACAATCTGCCCCAAGCCTTGAAACTTACGTGATAGGAATAGGTTTAATTGTGAATAATCAGGTGTCTCGGTTTCAAATGGCGCGTTTCGATTTTGGCGTAAGACATGTAAAAGTTCAAGACGAGAGTCAAACTCCTGTCCGAGTCGATAATTTATGCCAAATTTAAGACGTAGTGGCGTAATTCTTGGCAAAGGTTGGCCAGTATTTTTATCTCGCGCATAGACATAATCAGGCTGAAAATCTATCGACAAGTCCCGAGCTTCGTCTTGCAAAATATGATATGCCAATTGGGACTCAATGCCGTAAAATTGTGCAGCTGTCGACTGATAACGATAGATTGGCAATGCTCCATGATCATGTTCTTCTTCCTCTTCATGTTCAGCTTCTTCGTTATGCTCTGTCTCGCTCATCTCACCAGTTGGATTAAGTGCAATATAGTCAAAAAAGTGATTATAAAATGCACCAATTGTTCCAGTAAATCGACCACTATTCTTGCGTAAATGTAAATCCACTCCAAGCGAGCGCTCTGGGTCAAGATTCGCGTCGCCGATCTCATATGCAGCGGTTGCAATATGTGGGCCATCGGCAAAAAGCTCTTGTCCAGTTGGCGCTCGTTCCGTATGTGCCAACGAGAAAGCAGCAGCGTAATCAGAGTCGAAGCTATAAACGGCCCCGAGAGATTCGCTTAGTGTCGAAAAATCACGGTCGATCTCGTCGGTATCTAATGCATGAAAATCAGTACGGATACCACCCTGAAATTTCCAGTTCTGATTAAGTGTGTATTCCTCAAATGCAAATAACGAAGCAATTTCAGAAATCGTCGGCAGTTGAAAGGCTTCCGCGCCAATTGCAGCAAAGTCCGAACGTTGGAATTGAATACCAGCAACACCTTCAAACTGACTAATGCGATCGTGGGTGAACTCTAAGCGTCCGTCCAAACCGTCATTCTCAAATACCGTTCCAGTTTCCACACCTTCAAATTCAGTATGTTGATACTCACTTGCGCCAAGCTTCAAGCTAAGGTTTGCAATTCGTGGTAACGGATCGATAAGCTTAGCCCTTAAATCATAGCGCGTCCGGGTGGCATCAATGCTGACATCCTTCTCTCCATTGGGCACGCCGTAAACGCTTTCAAACTGTGAAACTGAAGCACCAACAAATCCTCGACCAAAAAGATAAGAACTACCAGCTGATAAATTATGCGTATCTACAGCACTGTATGGCAACGTTCCACGTGGTTCAGGAAATTCCAGCTCTGAGCTTTGGCGAGCATTTTGTGTGCGGGCAAATCCTGGAATTTTTATGTCATCTGTCTCCTTCGCTGAGCCATCAACATGAAAGGCTAAATTCTCAAACTTACCATCTACAACCGTAGCGCCTGATAAGCCTTCGTCGACGCTGCTAGTATTAAATTCTGCCTTTGCAGCAAGATTTTTCTTCGGTAGTTTTTCTGGGATGCGGTTATCAAAAACATTGACCGCTCCACCAACCGCACTGGTTCCATAAAGTAAGGCGGCTGGTCCGCGCACAACTTCTACACGGTCAACAACAAGGGGATCGACCGTTACCAAGTGATCTGAGCTAAGACTTGATAGATCTTGAGAACCTAGACCATTTTCCAGGATGCGAATTCGCTCTCCACCTATGCCACGAATAACTGGGCGGCTTGCTCCAGGGCCAAAATAAGAATTAGAAACGCCTGGTTCAGTAGCCAGCAGTTCGCCAATATTCCCCCCACCTCTAAGCTCAATTGTATGTTCATCCAAGGCAGAAATTGGTTGAGCAGATTCAAACAATGTCTGCGGTAAGGGTGTGGAATTGACAACAATTTCACCGGCACTATGCTGCCCATGGGGATCTGGGGTTGGAGTCTCTGTTTCTGCACTGACCTGTCTAGAAACACATAAGCAGGTAGCAGCAATTACCCAAAGTTTTCTCATTCTTGTGATTTTATTCATTCTGGACCTCACATTTGACAGCGGTTCCTATTAATAATAAATTATCAATAAGTCAATATGCCTTTTGCACGCTCTACAAAACAACGCGAGTTAGTCCTCAAAGCTCTTCAAGAGGCCAACCGTCCACTCTCTCCTCAGGAGGTCTTAGACCTGGCTAAGAAACATTTACCCGGCATTGGAATTGCCACTGTTTATCGAAATATTAAGAGCCTACTCGAAGATCAAATATTAAGTCTCGTGGACTTACCAGGCAATGCTCCGCGCTACGAGATCTGCGGCAAACATCATCACCATCATTTTCTCTGTCTTGATTGCGATAAGGTTTACGAGCTCGATGGCTGTCCCGGAGATATTAATCAGCTAGTGCCTCGTGGGTTTAAAATCCAGGACCACAACATTACATTTACAGGAAAGTGCAGGGACTGCGCGCGGTCAATTTGTTAGCAAATAACTAACTCAAGCGCTCTAAGCCATCAGGTGTAAAGTGCGATAATGTTCCGTTATTCCACAAAACCGTGACCGTAACACTCGGTCCTTCTTCGGATTCTTTTAAAGTGGCGCGCTGAGTTTCAACTCGGATTTGCGTTACCACTCCAATCGGACCAACGGTACCCTTACGAACGACCTTGTCATTTGTATTAAATTTCTGAGACATAGTAAGCTGTTACTAGCATGGATTTAGAAACTGGCAAAGAAAACTTGATAATCGGGGCAAATCTTGCCCGAAAACTCGCATTTCTCTGCATGCTCGCGATTAGCTGCGCTCTTTTTTTAGGGCGCCAAATCTCAAGATTATCCTCCCATCTTGATACCATAATTCCTGCTCTGGCAGTTATCGCCTTTGTCTGGATACTACTGCACGCAAAAAAAACTAGCTTTACAACCCTCAGACCCCGCCCAATCCCTCTTCTTGCTGGCGCAATACTACTCAGTTTTCTACTCACCAAGCTTGTTGGACTGCCGATTGAACGGATTCATATTGTAAAATATATGGCACTTGGCTTTAGCCTATTTTTTTGCCCGAGTGAGGTTTCTCAGCAGAAACGATTTTACTTTGCGCTTTTTTTAAGCTCATTTTTTGGAATTTTAGAAGAAAGTCTACAATATTTTATCCCGGAACGGGTTTTTGACGAGCGCGACATCTTAATCAATGTTTTATCGGCCTTGACTGGGGTCCTGTTTGCATGCGGATTTACTAGTAAAGCTCCGAGCTTAGTTAGCAAGCCATCAAGTATACAAGCTATAACCTCCTGATTTCGTTAATTTCTTCCCGATCCAGATAATTTTTGAACTTCCCGCTCTAAAGAAAACATCAAAATTACAGGAGCTTGTCTAAGTTCCTTCGGTTTAGCCTTTTGTTGTGGGTTTATATTTATGATCGGAAGAAACGATAAGTCAGCACGTTCTAATTTGTCCTGCACATTCTGCGATAAAACGCAGGATGAAGTAAAAAAATTAGTCGCAGGCCCTGGTGTCTACATCTGTGATGAATGTGTCGAACTTTGTAATGACATTCTTTCCGAAGATGGTGACGGAAATAAAACTCCTGGAACGCAAAGCCAAATCCCTACTCCCCAGGAAATCAAAGACTATCTCGACCGCTATATCATCGGTCAAGAATACGCAAAAAAAGCGCTCTCTGTGGCCGTACATAACCACTACATGCGAGTTGATCACAACAGTAAAGCTAAGTCCAAAGATGTCGATGTCCAGAAAAGTAACATCTTACTACTTGGTCCAACTGGGTCAGGGAAAACTCTTCTCGCCCAGACATTAGCAAAAATTATTGATGTGCCTTTTGCCATCGCCGATGCTACCTCTCTGACCGAAGCTGGCTATGTCGGAGAAGACGTAGAAAATATTATCTTGAGTTTGCTTCAAAACGCCGACTACGATGTTGCCCGTGCTCAGCGCGGGATCGTCTATATCGACGAAATCGATAAAATCTCACGCAAAACAGAAACTGCTTCAGTCACCCGAGACGTATCTGGTGAAGGCGTCCAGCAAGCTTTGCTGAAATTAATGGAAGGTACAGTTGCAAATGTTCCTCCTAAGGGCGGACGTAAACACCCGCAACAAGAATATCTGCAAGTTGATACATCAAATATTCTCTTCATCTGTGGAGGAGCATTTGCAGGCCTAGAATCAATCATTAAACGCCGACTGGGGAATAACCAAATCGGATTTAGCGGCAACGAAACAAAGCCGACAAACCCGACTGTAACTTTTGTCGATGTTGAACCCCGTGACTTAAACACTTACGGCTTAATCCCAGAATTTATCGGTAGACTTCCAATTGTTGCTGCACTTGAAGAGCTAACTGAAGCGGATCTCGTGCGGGTATTGGCTGAACCACAGAACGCTCTAGTCAAGCAATATCAAAAACTTTTTGAGTTAAATCATGTGCACTTACGCTTCACCGAAGCAGCAGTTCGTGAAATTGCGAAAAAAGCACTAGAGAAGAAAATTGGAGCACGTGGACTACGCTCGATCATCGAACAGGCTATGCTGGAAACAATGTTTATCGTGCCCGGAGATAAGCGCATTGTTGAAGTTGTAGTCTCTGAGGGCGTGATTACTCAGAAAGAAAAACCGCTGCTTGTTTACGAAAAACAAGCCCAATCAGCGTGAAAATCAATTAATTTAATTATGAAACGTAGGGTAAATTGCTGGAATTCCCGCGCCTGCTCTGCGCCAGAATTGCAGCGATTTACCTGCGATCGTTTTCGATGATGACCTCGACGCGGCGGTTTCTCGCTCGACCAGCATCTGTGTTATTCGTTGCAATTGGAGCCCCTTCCCCGTAACCATAGGCCCGGATTGAGCCGCCTGGCACACCTTCATGGGCTAAGGCCCTGGCCACTGTGTCGGCACGGTCCATCGAAAGGCGTTTATTATATTGCACTGAGCCAATTGAATCGGTGTGGCCTTCTACGGCAATTTCGCGACCAACTGTATTTTTAAGGATATCTCCGATTTCTGCTACCGTGTGTCGTGCCTCAGCTGTCAAATCAGCACGATTAAATTCAAATAAAACGTCCGGTAAATTAATCACTACACCACGCTTGGATTCGCGCACATCTGCACCAGCTCCACGTAGTTCGCGGATCAAACGCGCGTTTTCTTCGATCTGCCCACGTTGATAAGCCAGGCGTTCTTGAGTTAACTCTGTTTGCTCTTCTTGAGCATCGAGCGCATTTCCGGCAAGTGCCCCAGACAAGGCGCCAATGCCAGCGCCAATTGCCACTCCACGCCCGGCATCACCGGTCGGAGCGCCCACAATTGCTCCTAAGCCAGCGCCAAGTGCCGCACCGCCAAGCGCGCCATAGCCAGTCTTATCTCCAGGTTTAGTGCAACCGACGAGTAAAGCTAGTATAACAAGTGAAATGATTTTTTTCATAAACTCAACCAAATAAATTCAATTCCTTAAATTTTATTTCCACTAGACCCGCCTTTGCTGAAGCTACGGCGTGGTAGAGTGTTTTCTCGAACTTACCTGAAGGTAAGATTCTGAAGACAACTCTAATTTGCAGCGCTATCAATTTTTTTCAGTTCATTCAAAGCGACTTGATTTGAAGGCTCAATGTCAACTGCCTGCGAAAATTGCGCTACAGCATCTTCAGTGCGTCCGATTTCAGAATAAATCTTTCCAAGTTCGATATGGTACTCAGCATTTGTTCCGCAAAGTCTGACAGCCCGACGCATATAAAAAAGCTTGTCTGCCTTTGAATTCGAGCTCTGAGCCCGCTTCATTTCTTGCTGAGCTTGCGTGCAATCGTCCCCGGTTGTCTCTAAACTTGCAACCGGAGAGGTTTTTGGCGCTGGCGCAGAAGCAACTGCTGCTGGTTCTAGCGCTGTAACTTTTTCGGCTACTACTTCAGTCTTTTTTGCCGGAGGCATAGTGTTTGCGGCTGGTAAGGTAGTTGTCGCCAACATGTCAGTAGTCGTAACAGTTTCTGCTTTTGTATTCAGCGTCGGTGCCGGTGTAGCAGCTACAATTGGTGCAGGAGTAACACGTTTTACACCCGGCTCAACGTAAGTAGTGCCGACCGGGTCAGCAGTTACAGTTTGATAATTCTCCGACTCAACGCTTCGCACTTCACCTAAACTCGCACGCCCTTGTGAAAGTCCTTGAGAAAGTTTTCTGCTGCTGACATTAAACGAATTGGGAGCGATGCGCCCGGTTACCTTTGCCACGCTGGGACGATTAGCTGCAAATGCTTGCGGCTGAGTGTTATAAGTTGGAGCAAGTGTTGGCTGTGGCGCAAAATTTGTATTCCCTAAACTAACACCATCACCAGCTTGATTGCGCATTTGATTGAGAGTGCGTGTTTGACTGGCAATTTCGGTTTTTTGCTGAGCAAGCTGAGCCTGAGTCTCTTCTGTCTTTTCTTCTTGAATATCGAGTGCGCGACCAATTGCTGCTCCTGCCAATGCCCCTGTAGCAGCTCCGACTGCAAGCCCGCCAGCTGGACTACCCACCTGCGCGCCAATTACCGTCCCCACACCTCCTCCTACTACGGCACCAGTTGCTGTGCCGAGCGAAGTTGAACTCATATCCTTAGTATTAAACTCAGGTGGCTCAATACCCAAGTAACTACAACCTGATACACATAAAAAAATCACAACAAGACACAACTGCTTCATAAACAACTCTCTAAAAAATTACCTGGGATTAATGCTAATTAGTATTTACGATAGTAATCGTCGTATTGCTGCTGACGGCGCAGCTCATCAATTTCACGACGTTGGCGGCGTAGTTCTTCTTCTTGACGACGACGCTCTTCTTCCATTTCTTGCGACTGAACATCTTGACGGTCAATCATTTCACCAACGCCGGCACCTGTTAATGCTCCAGCTGCTGTTCCGATCGCAAGACCTTGAGCAGTGTGGCCCGTGGCACTACCAATAATTGCCCCAAGCCCCGCACCTAAAGCGCCACCGCCAAGTGCTCCTTGACCGGCATAGCTATTTTTTGCGCAGGAAGTTGTTAGAAAAAGAAAAGACAGTGCTAAAAGAGTAAAAATACTTCGCATAATAAATCTCCAAAAATATCCGCGCGATAACGATCTGTTTGAGAAGATCTAGCGCATGCCAGTTTGACGAGCAAAAATATCGATTATTTCAGTGATTTTGTAAATAATTTAAGTCACTTAGCTAAACTGCAGGAGTTAAGCTAAGGCAGTAAATAGAAGATTCCTTAATCGAATTAAGCAATTAGCTCAGATTCTTTGGTTTTTGGAGTAAAGAGCATTTTTAGACTAATCGTCAGCACTCCAAGAAAAATACAACTATCGGCAACGTTAAAAGCTGGCCAGTGATAGTCTCCGTAGAAAACATCGATAAAATCAATCACAGCGCCATAGCGAGCCCGGTCAATGATATTTCCTATCGCCCCAGAGAAAATTAGCACCAAGGCATAGCGGCCGAGCTTATCCTGCTTGAAATCCTGCAAAAACATTTTAATTACAATCGAAAGAGCTACGAGCAAAACAGCTGAAAGCACTAACTGACGAAATCGCGGAGAGTAGTCACTAAAAACACCAAAAGCTGCGCCGGGGTTACGCACATGAGTCAAGTTTAGGAAATCAGGAATGAGGTTTATAGTTTCGTGAATTTGGAATGAGTCAACGATCAGCTGCTTGGTTGTCTGATCAATAATCAGAAATACAAAAAAAAACATGACGTAATTTAATGTTTGATAGCTGCGGTTAAATACGTTCAACAAGAACATGAATTGGGTGACCTTCAATTTCTAATTCATTCCAAGATGGTTGTAGTTGTTGAGCGCTCAGCTCTACGGCCAATGTCTCTGCCTTAATATATTCGGCGTGATCGCTTAAGCTTGCTGTAAGATCAGGAAAAGCAGTCGTATAGTTAATGCGAATTCGATCGCTGACGTTAAAGTTACTGTCTTTTCTTACCTTCTGTACGCGATTTACAAATTCTCGCGCCAATCCTTCACGTAACAGCGCCGGACTAAGTTCCGTATCAAGTAAGATGCTAATCTGGCCAGAAGATCCGAGTCCAGTAACTCCTGCGCGCGCCTTACGTTTAATCACTAATTCAGCTTGACCAAGCTCCACTCCAGCTAGTGCAAGTTTTCCGCCAGATTCGACACTGCGAATTTGCTCTGAAGTTAAATTCTGGCAACCACTACGTAACTCCTGCATGCCCTTTGACCCAAGTTTTGGCCCAAGTGTTTTTCCTAAAAGCACAGTGTTTAAATTCGCTGATAAATCAACATATTGAGATTCATCAGTCGAATATGAAACAGCCTTAACGTTAAGTTCTTCACGAATATAAATTTCTAGTGGTTTCAGTTCTGCAATTGCTTGAGCACTCGGGTGAATGACTAAGAGCGATTTGAGAGGTTGCCGCACCTTAATACCAAGGTCATTACGTAAGCTTCGACCAAGTAAGATCACCTCTTCAAAAAGCGACATCCCGGACTCAAGCTTAAGGTCAATTTTACTAAGCTCAACATCAAGTGTCGGGAAACAAGCTAAGTGAACACTTTGCGCTGAATTAATCTGATTTGCCTTGGTTAGCCGTTGATAAATCTCTTCAGCAATAAATGGGGCAAGGGGTGCGAGCACCCTGACAAAGCCAGTTAACACAGTATGCAGCGTAGCATAGGCTTGAGTCTTATCCTCTTCAGTTGCCTTGCCTTCAGACCAAAAACGCCGACGATTCAGGCGAATGTACCAGTTTGTGAGTTGATCAACAAAATCAAGAATCGGCTGCACGGCCGCGGATAAGTGATATGAGCTCAGCGCTCGATCCACACCTTGGACTAACGATGCAAACTTAGAAAGAATCCAGCGATCAAGTAAATTTTCAGAAGCAAGTTGTGGTGTCTGGGCTGGCTGCCAATTGTCTGCTGCGGCATAGGTTGCATAGAAATTATAGGCATTCCAAAGTGGTAAAATCGTCTGGCGCACGACTTGCTTCACCCCCTGTTTACTAAAGCGCAAATCTTCGCCGCGAGTTGCTGCCGAGCTTAACAAGTAAAGTCGCATCGCGTCTGCACCAAACTCCTCCATCACTTCTTCGGGTGGCGGGTAATTTTTTAGCGACTTCGACATTTTTTTCCCGTCTTCTGCCAGAATAATGCCGTTAACAATCACATTTTTAAATGCGGGCTTATCAAATAGCGCAGTTGATAGTACTAATAGGGTGTAAAACCACCCACGGGTTTGATCTAAACCTTCAGCAATAAAATCAGCAGGGAAATTTGCCTCAAAACGTTCACGGTTCTCAAACGGATAGTGTTCCTGACCATAGGGCATTGAGCCGCTTTCGAACCAACAGTCGAGGACTTCAGGCACACGTTGCATCAGACCCTTTCCTGATGGCGCAGTAAAAGTAATCTCGTCTAAATGCTGGCTATGTAGATCGTTAACTTTCTTTCCACTTAGCTTTTCTAACTCTGCAACTGAGCCAATACAGAGCATCTCTCCAGTCTCGGCACAACGCCAAATTGGTAGCGGTGTTCCCCAATAACGATTACGAGAAATTGCCCAATCCCTTGCCCCTTCAAGCCACTTACCGAAACGCCCATCCCGAATATGCTCAGGAACCCAGTGGATTTGCGCGTTATTCTTTAAGAGTTTCTCTCTTAAGGCTTCAACTTTAACAAACCAACTGGAAATAGATTTGTAGATTAGCGGCGTGTCTGTGCGCCAGCAAAAAGGATAAGAGTGTTGGATTGTCTCATGCCGAACTAGCTTGCCTTGCTCCTTGAGTGAATGGATAATTTTTGCATCGGCTGCTTTGATATTGAGGCCGGCAAAATCTACAACAGCAGCAGTAAAATTTCCTTCCTCATCAACAGGATCGACCACAGGAATACTATTCGCAAGAAACAATTTAAGGTCATCTTCACCAAAAGATGCACAGTGAACTATTCCCGTTCCATCGCTATCTGTTACAAACTCTCCACTGTAGGTTTTAAATGCGCCTTTACTACGCACTGTTTCAAAGTAGGGGAAAAACTGTCGATAAGAAATTCCAATGACTTTGTCTCCAGTAAAACTTGCCAATATCGTGCTTTGATTTTCAGATTTTTTAAGCTCTGGAAAATAAACTTCAGCGCGATTTTCAGCGATAATCACAACTTCCTTCAGACTCTCATTTTTAACAGCGCAGTATTGGACACCCGGTCCAAAAGCAAGTGCGAGGTTACTTGGTAGCGTCCAAGGGGTGGTTGTCCAAGCGTAAGTTGTAAGACGGTAGTCTTGTGGTAAAATTTTCTGAAGAAACTCAGGTAATTCTCCAATAAATTCTGCGCGTACAGTTACAGCAGGATCTTGCACGTCTTTATAATTTAAATTCGCTTCGAAATTACTTAAGGGAGTGTTAATTGCCCAAGAGTAAGGCACGCACTTTAAGCCTTCATAGATCAAACCCTGATCCCAGAGTTTACGAAATATCGCCCAGATTGACTCCATGAAATCACGGTCCATGGTGTGATAAGGTCGTGAAAAATCAACCCAACGACCCGAGCGTTCAATAAATGCTCGCCATTCATTGGTGTAGCGCAACACAATCTTGCGACACTCTTCATTAAATTTTCCAATGCCAAACTCTTTAATAGCTTTTGCACCATGCAGGTTGAGCATTTTTTGAATTTCAAACTCAACGGGAACACCATGGCAATCCCAGCCTAGTCTCCGGTCAACATGAAATCCCTTCATCGTAAAAAATCGACCCACTACGTCCTTGATCGTTCCCGCCAAGAGATGTCCATAGTGTGGGAGTCCTGTGGCAAAAGGCGGGCCATCATAAAATACATATGATTGCTGCTGCGCCTTTTTTTCCATTGACTTTTGAAAAATTTGATTGCGATTCCAAAATTCTAGAATTTCACGTTCGATCTTCGGAAAAGAGATTGACGGATCGTCGCCTTGCTGATCTTGGGTTTCTTCAAAAGTTTTTTTATGATCTGAACTCATAGAATTAAAATCGCTACTTGTTTTAAGTTATTGTTCTCAAGCAACGTTGAGACTGCTCAGCCCAAGCTGGGTCTGCACTTAAAAGCTTTAAATCAAAGCGGATAATGTTACCGGACTTCTGAGTTGCCCACAAGATTCCCCCCTTTGCAGTAAGAAATTCGAGTGGTTCTAAAAAAGTAGCACTATCGAGTGTAAAGTTACCGTCGTTACGGAAACAAAAAAAGCGCAAACGCTGATCTTTGGTTGCAGCTCCAAAAAATAAAATTTGCTGCTCAATGCCTGTAAAGCCCACTAAAAAGTCAGCACTAACTTTAAACGGTGGTAATTGCTTAATTCCACGAATCTTATACGGATAGACTTGTCCATCGCTTGCCGAAACAAATAAATATGCACCATTAGACTCAAGCCACATGTCATCAATGCGCGTTCCCAATGAGGGAGTCTGTATTTTTCTAACTGATTGCGGTAAATCTACGGCAGCATCCGGATCTCTTAAGCCCAGATCATAATCTGTACGAATTAAACGAAAAACAGAAATTTGACCGTCACGCTCACCAGCAAAAAAGATTCTGCCTAAGGGGTGCACAATAATTTTTTCAATTGCCGAGCTCGCTCCAAGATAGGTCTCGAGGGCGCTAGCTTGCTTCCAAGACCAGGCATAAATTGTTCCATCGGCCTGACCAAAAATTAGATATTCTTGCAGCGGGTCCCAGGAGATTGCCGTAACACCTCCACGCAAATCGCTGCGCTTGGCCTTAACTTCAAGTGTGGTCAAATCAAGAACAGTGATCGAAGAAAATTCTGCAATCGCTAACAAAGTTTCATCTTGACTGAGCGCAAGTAGAGTCTGCAAGCCCTGAGCATGGTAGATCTGTCTACGATCGAGCTGATTCGACTTCGCTAGATACTGTAGCTCTAAAATTGCCCCGTCCGAGGTTGAAGCATAAGCCCGCTGTCCGCTGGAGGTCGCAATAAAGTTTTGCACCTGCCCGCGCTCGAGCTTAAATGCTTGGAATCCAACCAAGCCTGTTGTTGCGTCGGCATAAATCTCTGTTTTTGGCCGAATCGCCTGTGCTTGAGTGATTTGCGTACTGGCTAGGGGGCGCTCTTCTTTGCTTAACGCTGGTAAGCAACCTGAAACTACAAGAATGCAGGTGGTAAGGCAAAGATAGTCTAAAATTCTTAATTCCCTAATTTGATCAATTAAGGCTAATCCGTTTAAAGATTGACCGAAGATTGCATTCTTACGGAGATTCATTTAAAAAACCCTTCAAATTAAAGCATGAGCAATAAAAATTAATAACATCTTTGCGACTAATTTTAGACCTATAGCAATCTTTTAAGACCGCCGTAAATACTGTCAAATTTATGATACTAAATAATCAATACTTAAGTCAGATCTATACCAATCTGCGTCTCGACGCTAATCAGCCTCAGCATCTCTATATTGAGGTCGGTCGTGATTTGCGAGCAAAATTTACAACATTACTAAAACTGCTCGAAGTTTTCAAAGCTGAGAAAGTTGTAATCCGGTCGACTGATCGGAGTGAGCTTAAGTATCTTGGACTGAATTTAGCTAAAATTGGCTATAAACTTTCACTTGCACTAGAAACAATTCAGACTGAAATTAGTGACCAAGAGATTCAACTTTTCGACAAACGTGAACATCAGCTGCTACTTTTAGGAAATTTCCCTGCAGGCACAAGCCAGATTTTAGATTTAGCTGACGTGATCATCCACTACGCTGTAGCTGAGTCTGCTGATAAATTATTAGAGCTTACTCCTAAAAGAAACGCGTTTTCTATTTCATTAATTGCTACAAAGGATTTTTCTGGATTTGTAAATCTTTCTAGAAGTCTTCCAACATTTTTGAAAATTCCAGAACCGCTTAGCGAAAATTTACTGGCAAGCACTCCTCAAAACACTGGCCGCGACCCGTTCTCGGTTTTAACATTCGAAGATTTAAGCTCGACTTCTTCCTATGCTGACCAAGGTAGCGATCGTCGTGGACGCGGAGACCGCCCCAGACGTGACGATGACCGTCGGCCGCGAAGAGACGGACAAGCTGAACGTGGTAACGGTAGATCTGCGCGTAACCAAGAACAAAGGCCACGGACACAGGACCGCCGTGACTCTGAGCCTCGCTCCAATTATCGAAATCATGAGCGCAATAATCAGCGCTCAAACTCTGATACGACAACTCGCCCAGAACAAACCCGCAGCAGTCGTGGACTTCCACGGCGAGGGCATCCAAATGATAATGTACGGATTTATATTGGCCAGGGAAGTGCAGCAGGAATGACTGCTGAAGTTTTTTCAAATTTAGCCCTTGAATTTGCAGAAGTCCCTGACGGGACGTTTGATTCGATTGTGTTTCGCGACCACTATGGCTTTGCTGACCTGAATCGACTTGATGCAGAGCATCTGATCAACACCATGCACGGCATTGAATATAACGGTGAGGAATTACCGATTGAATTCGCGCTGACATTGCCGCGTAGGTTGAATCGTGAGTCCTACCAAACTAATTCTGATCAATAAGTGCCTGGTGTGTTCTGATCCTTCTTCCACGGCTACAGCGCCACCACCACCTTCAATCGCAGCATCTGCTGAGTTTATATGAGTCACAGTTTTGCAAGTTAAAGCGTTTCCCATAACTATTTTGGATATGTTGCAAACGCAGCTGAACCATCAAGAACATATCCTTCTGGTAGATATAAGCTATGTATGAGTTTATTATCTATGGGTTTATTATTAAAAGGGAAACGCTATTTACTGGTTGTGTCTGCGACACAACTTATATACCAGTTTGCAAAATCGTCAGTTTTATCCAAAATCTTTTTGCAAACTGGTATATAATAACTCTCTGAGTAGGGAGGCTCGGATTAAGTTCGAGGTTCAGCCAAGCTCGAGGAACGAGCCCTAATATATTTTACAGGGCAAGAAGCGCACTTTATTGCAATAAACGAGCATCGCAGAAATCTCCCGTGACGACTTGTCCGCCGCAGTCGGCTAAGCCGCGTAGGCGGAAGAAATTGGCGAAGATCGGACTTCAGCAGAGCCTCCCTAGAGCCCGGGCTTAGTCATCGCAAGCAGATTTAATGTCTTATCAATTTCATCAACCGGAAGAACCTGCTGGCGCACTGCAATCTCGCGCACAGACATCCCAGTTTTAAAGGCCTCTTTAGCAAGTTGAGCCGCCTTATCATAGCCAATCTTTGGAGCAAGCGCTGTGCAGGTTGCAATACTTGCTTCAGCTAATTCGTAAAGTCTTTTTTCGTTTGCAGTAATCCCAGACACACACTTATCTGAAAAATTCTTAGCTCCGCTGGCCAGTAATTCAATCGATTCAAGTAGATTATGAGCCATGACTGGCATCATCACGTTTAACTCAAAGGTGCTGCCACTATGGCCAGCAAGCATAATGCAGGCATCATTGCCAATTACTTGCGCACAAACCATTAAAAGCGATTCGGCAATAACTGGATTTACCTTGCCCGGCATGATTGAAGAACCTGGCTGAACTTCGGGTAAAGCAATCTCTTGCAACCCGCAACGCGGCCCACAAGCAAGCCAGCGAATATCATTGGCTATTTTTGCAAGGCTAACTGCGATTGTTCGAAGCTGCCCGCTCATTTCTACCACGCCATCTTTGGCACTTTGTGCTTCAAAATGATTCTTCGCCTCAAAAAAACTAAGTCCCGTTGCTTTAGAGATCTCGGCAATTGTACGCTTAGGGAATTCTGGATGGGTATTTAAGCCTGTGCCGACAGCTGTCCCTCCCTGCGCAAGCTCAAGCAAGCTAACCAGTGAGCGTTCGAGTCTTTCCAGTGAGTGCGTAACTTGACTCTCGTAACCACTGAATTCTTGGCCGAGCGTAATTGGAGTTGCATCTTGCAAGTGCGTTCTTCCAGTTTTCACGAAACCAGAAAATTCTTTTGACTTGGCGTTAAGTACATCACGTAAACCTTTGAGCGCCGGAATCAGCTTCTCCGTAATTGTTACAGCCGCAGCAACGTGCAGTGCAGTCGGAATCACGTCATTTGAGGATTGACTCATATTGACATGGTCATTGGGATGAATTTTTAGCTCGGCTCCAGCGAGTTGCATTGCGCGATGTGCAATCACTTCATTGGCATTCATGTTGGTCGAAGTGCCAGATCCGGTTTGGAAAATATCAAGCACAAATTGACGATCAAGGGCGCCAGAGATAACTTCTTCGCAAGCTTTGAGAATTGCATTTTTATGCTGATCTTCTAAAAGTCCAAGACTGGCATTGGCCAGTGCTGCTGATTTCTTAATCAGCCCTAGAGCGCGAATAAAAGAGCGGGAAAAGCGCAGCCCACTGATTGGAAAATTCTCAAGTGCGCGCTGAGTTTGTGCCGCATAAAGTGCATCAACAGGGACTTTCATTTCCCCCATTGAATCCTTTTCAATGCGAAATTTTTGACTTGTGTTCCCAGCTACTGTTTCAGACATATGAAAATCCTGTGATTCCAATCGATAAAAGTGCGATCGATCTACTAATCTCGTTTGCGAAACGCAACAATCACCCCAGTTTGGCCGATAATAAATGGTATGCTTAAAACTGTAAAAAATTACCGCGCAAGCAACTCGGGATTCTCGTTGTTTGAACTACTAGTGGTCTGCGCTTTTATGACTGGACTTGCTGGGATTGCTACCCTCAAAGCAAGTCAAATACTTACACCCTCGCTTCGGCATTACACTAAAGACTTACTAATTAAAATTAATTATCATGCGGCACTTACCGAACTCAAGCGCACTCCGCTTGAAATCAAATCATTCAAACAAAAATCTTTGCAACTTAATTACCACAACAAAAGCTTTACCTTAGCGATTCCAAAACAAGTCACACTGAAGAGCTTTAATTTTGGAAACTTAAAAAATCCCGCGAGTTGGGTGATTCGCCCCAACGGCACGGCTACACCAGGGCGCGTTGAATTCAGAATGAACTCGTCAACTTGCTCACTGATTCAGTCCTTACGCGGTCAGCGTAGAATTTTTTGCTTGGACTAGATTTAAGATATGTCACTTCTCGATATTCTCGTTGCAACATTTATTCTATTAATTAGCTTCTTTGCTTTAGCTAAAACTGAGGCTGTTAGTTTTAGAAGTGAACAAACTGCGGGAGCGTCCCTTGCTGCAGCAGAGCAATATTCGGATCTTTTCGCCTATCTACAAGTCACGCAAGAGCTGGCTGGTACATTTCGTAATGCAATTGAATATCAGTGTAGCAGTACTTCGCCCGAAAGTAGTTTATCCTATCAGTACCTGCAGTGCTTAATTCGGCAGGGGGACTCAATTCAGCAAGTCACTCTATGGAAAGAAATCGATTAGCAGACGCAGCTGGCCTAAGTTTAATGGAGCTACTGGTCGTAACGGCCCTTACTGGAATAATTCTTGTCGCACCACTCTCACTCCTTAAAGGTTTCTCTCGGCGCAGCGTAGTTAGTCAGCAGCAGACAATTAACCGGCAAACTGAGCGCAGCGTAGAGTTTCATCTACGTCGGGCAATTCAAGCAGCAAATCAATTAAGGCTTGAAGGTAATTTAAGCTTCAGCGCAGACTCTGCAGGCAATGCAAAGTTAAAAATTGTTGCGCTTGATGCTCAAGGCACCCTCACCCAGATAGCCCTCGCTCAGGTAGATAACAAGGAACATTATTGTGGGCCAAAAACCCTAGCAGAGCGCTCTGGTAAGGCAATTGAGTTTTATCGTGGCCTTGCAGTAGATGAATTTGGAAATTATCAACTCAAAGCTAGCAGAGTTGTCGATCGACACACTGCCTGTCCAGGGAAAGCACTCTATCGCATTAACTTACGACAACTTGGCTTAGCAACTGTCACAGCTCGCCCCTTAATACTCATTCCAATTACTGAAAGTTATGAGCTCTCTCTTAACGCTCATGAAACTCTTTACTACTGGTCAGAGTTAACAGGCGAAAAACAACCCTTAGTGCAAGGCGTAAAAAATTTGCAAATTACAAAGATCCACGACGAGTTATTACTGTTTACAGTTACCACAGCCTTAAGGCAGGCAAATTTCCTTTTTCATCTTCGTCAAAGTCTCACGACGGCAGATCTACTTAGTCTTTACTTTTGAGTGAATCGCTATGCAGAATCTAAAACGAAATCAACAAACCGGCTCAGTTCTAATTTGCGCATTAATTATTATTGCGCTCTCAACACAAATAGTTTTCCTTATCGCTACGCAGAGTCAGCTCCAGCTTAGTTTTTCGAGTGCCTATAAAAACTATATTCAAGAGTTAATTGATCTGAACAGTGACTTCACAAAAGAATTAAGAAAAGTTGATCTGGGCACAATTCCAAGTGCCCTAAAAAAGCTAGACCCCGGCACAGAACTATACTTACTTAATCAGCACTTAGTGATCAAAAAAGCTACTGATGATTTATTCAAAACGCCAAATTGGCATCGCCTCGAGAACTATCTTCAGCGTCGTGGAACTACTCAGTCTTGTAGCGTACTCAGTAATCATAACCCAGACTGCAAATTCTGTTCGAAATTTACGTGTCGTGAAGAAGGTTTAAACCTCGAGCAAGATACGTATTTTAAAGGCAATCTCCAAACATCAAATCTCTCCATTGCGGGCACTATAAAATTAGTAATTAACGGTGAACTGCAGCTTGAGAACTTAGATCTCACTCAAGCCTTGTCAGTAGAAATTATTGTCCTTGGAGAAATTAAAATTGGCAGCATCAAGGTCAATCCCAACCCTCAGCAAATACTGATTCATTCGGCATTGGGAAAAATTACAGTTACAAATTTTAGCGATGATTTACTTGCCTGTAGTGAGCAAGTAAAGTTTCGGCTTGAAGCAAACCAAGGGCAGGTGCTGAACGGTACCAATTTCAAGCAACGCCAACTTGGTTGCGAAATCACAAAAGATGCTAAATTTTGGCCTAATTTGCAGGTGATTGGCGTATTAAGTGATTAATACAGTTTGGCACCGGGCAGCTATTACTAGTGCTAACCAACTGAGCCTTCCATTTCAAGCTCAATCAGTCGATTTAGTTCTACCGCGTATTCCAGTGGAAGCTCTTTAGCAATTGGTTCAATAAAGCCGCGCACGATCATCGAGCGTGCTTGTTCTTCAGAAAGTCCACGACTTTGTAGATAAAACATCTGCTCTTCGGAGATTTTAGAAACGCTTGCTTCGTGGCCAACTTCTGCAGTTGGCTCGTAGACCTCGATGTATGGGTAAGTATCAGTGCGACATTGATCTCCAATTAAGAGCGCATCGCATTCAACTGAGACTTTGGCTCCAGTTGCGCCTTCATAAACCTTAGCAAGGCCACGATAAGAAGAGCGTCCCTGGTCTTTGGAAATTGATTTAGAAATAATTTCCGATGTTGTGTTCGGTGCAACGTGCACAACCTTAGCACCCGCATCGAGATGTTGAACTTGAGTTGCCATGGCAACACTGAGAACTTCTCCGTGGGCACGCTCACCAACTAGATAAATTGCAGGATATTTCATCGTCAGCTTGGAACCAAGGTTACCATCAACCCACTCCATCACCGCATCTTCGTGAGCAACGGCACGCTTAGTTACAAGGTTGTAGACATTTGTTGCCCAGTTTTGGATTGTTGAATAACGGAAGCGACCACCTTTCTTCACAATCACTTCGACCACTGCAGAGTGGAGAGAATCTGAGCTATAGGTTGGAGCTGTGCAGCCTTCTATATAATGCGCATAAGCACCTTCATCGATAATAATTAAGGTGCGCTCAAACTGCCCCATTTTTTCTGCATTGATTCTAAAATATGCTTGCAAAGGAAGATCGAGCTTTACGCCAGGAGGCACATAAATAAAACTTCCGCCTGACCAAGCAGCAGAATTTAGTGCCGCAAATTTATTATCATCTGGGGGCACGATCGTCGCCCAATATTCTCTAAAAAGTTCTGGATGTTGCTTGAGTGCAGAATCTGTATCAAGAAAAATTACGCCCTGCTCTTCCCATTCCTTTTTGAGTGAGTGGTAAACAACTTCACTTTCGTATTGTGCACCCACACCAGCAAGGACTGTGCGTTCTGCTTCAGGAATTCCAAGCTTATCGAAAGTGCGTTTAATATCTGCAGGAACGTCATCCCAAGTGCGGCCCTGCTTTTCAACCGGTTTAAGGTAGTAATATGTATCTTCGAAATTAAGTTCTTTGAGATATTCAATCCCGCCCCAGTTAGGCATTGGCTTAGAAAAAAAGATATCAAGGGCTTTATGTCTGAATTCACGCATCCAGTCGGGTTCGCCTTTGTGATCGCAAATTTGATCTATAATCTCATGATCGATACCCTTGCGTGCTTTAAATATGGCATTTTCAGGATCTTTAAATCCATACTTATAATCTTCTTTAATATCTGAGGCGGCTATCGACATTACAAAATTTCCTAATGATTTAAATTAGTTCCAATCTAGAGTAAGTTATTATAGATTAATTTGGCGAAGAATGAAAGTTTCTTTAGTTCTTTAGAGTAATTCACGATTCTATGCGGCAAATAGAGAACTGCTCTAAATGTCAAATGATCACTATAACTTAGGAAAGCAGCAAAGCTACTAGGTGCTAATATAGTGTAAAATTTCAAAGTTTTCTTGCTATAAATCTTTAGTCTAAGTCTATTGCGAGACGTTATTATAGTTAAATCCATATCCGTTGACTAAAGTTTCATTAACCGAGAAAATTTTTGGCAACGGGTATAGTGTAGGAAGAATTAAGATGGCTGGAAAAGGAACGATTTTTGTAGTTGATGATGATAATCATGCACGCTCACTGGTTGAGATGATTCTAAAAAGCAAAGGCTACAATGCCGTCTGCTGCATCAACGGCCAAGATGCTTTAGATAAATTGAAAACCACTATCCCCAATTTGGTTCTTCTCGATATCATGATGCCCGGATTAAATGGCTATGATGTGCTTAAAGCCATGAAAGAAAATCCTAAAACAGAAAATATTCCCGTAATCATGCTCACTGCCAAGGGACAAGGCGATGAAATCATGGAAGGATATCAACATGGGGCAGATTATTATATCCCTAAACCATTCACTACCGAGCAATTAATCTATGGAATCAGTCTCTATCTCCCGTGAGATCTAAGGTCAGGTAAGACTAATGCAAGGTATTTTTATCACACTTGAAGGGATTGAAGGTTCAGGAAAATCGACCCTAGCGCAAGCGCTCGCTGATAAGATTAATGCTCGTGGCAAAACAACTTTACTGACACATGAACCTGGGGCAACAAAGCTTGGCCAGGCACTGCGACGTATGTTACTCGATCACGACACTAGCACAGAGCAAAAAAACCTCGCACCGCTTGCGGAATTACTGCTCTTTGAAGCTGACCGCGCACAGCATCTTCATGAAGTAATTCAACCGGCACTAGCGCGCGGCGAAATTGTAATTTGCGACCGCTTTATTCACTCAACCCTTGCCTATCAAGGATTTGGTCGGGGCATTTCAACTGAAATCATTAATCAGTTAAATCAAATCGCCACGACAAAGCTTAGCCCAGATTATACTTTTATTTTGGATTTAGCTGTGGAAGAAGGCTTACGCCGGGCAAAGAAACGCGGCGAAGGTCTTGATCGTTTTGAGTCGGAACGTCAAGCTTTTCATGAAAAAGTGCGCCAGGGATTTTTAGCAATTGCCAAGAATTCTTCGACAGCAAGCTCAACCAAATTCTCAATCCTTGATGCCAATCAATCTCCCTTACAAATCTGCAATCAAGCATTTGCAGTTATTGAAACTGCGCTGTAGTATTAATTCCGATCAACATGGCGCAGAGAAAATCAAATGCAAACGAAGCTGTTTTTTTTACCCCAGACGACTCTGGCGCAACGCTTGCGAGAACTGCTGGGCATAAAATTTTTGGGCATCGTGAGACCGTTCTACAGCTAGAGAAACAAGTTGCGGAGCAACGCACACCACATGCACTTTTATTTTCTGGGCCTCTTGGTGTTGGGAAACGTGCCGTCGCCCAGCATCTGGCAAGAAAATTACTCAGAGCTGAAAATTTAGAACATCATCCTGATTTCTTTGTGGTTAGCTTAGAAGAAGGGAAAAAGGATATTCCTGCTGAGACAATTCGCGCCCTAATTAGCGAACTACAACTTAAGCCATTTCATGCAGCAAATAACCCGGCGGCCTGTCGGGTTGCAATTATCGATCAAGCCCAACGCATGTCAAACGCTGCCATAAGTGCCTTGCTCAAAACTTTAGAAGAGCCAACTGCCCATACACACATTATTTTGATTTCTGACAGCGCACACCGATTAATTGAAACAATCATCTCACGCTGCCAATTGTTTCATTTTGGTCTACTCGCGAAGGCCGATCTCGAGAACTTACTCAAAAGCCTGCTGCCTGAGGAAAAACAAATCAGTAAAGCACTACTGCAATTACTTGAAGGTTCAGTTGCGCCGCTTAATCTAGGTGGCTTAGTTAATCTACGCAGCCTCCAGCTGGAAAACCCCAAAAATATCAGCAAACACTTAATCGACCTAGAAGCAGCTGTTTCGGATATCGCATTACAAATTGACCAATTCTTTAAAGCTAATTTCAGTCCAACTAGCTGTTTACGCATCAGCACCTACCTAGCGCAAAGCAAGGAGCGCTTGACGCTGGCTTGGCCATTACTGCGGGCGAAATTGCGTGAACAATTCTTAAGCCATGATGCTCGGCCGATTTCTGAAGTTAGTTATCAGCTAGTTCAAACTCAGCAGTTGATTGAAGACCGTAACGCTCAAGCTGAACTCCAACTCAACGAATTCTTTCTAAATACTCGCACTCTTTTGAATTAATTTATCTATGCTATGAATCTATGATGACCAGCAATTACTACGTAACCACACCGATATATTACGCAAACGGCCATCCGCATCTGGGCAATACCTATACGACCACACTAGCCGACATGCTCACGCGCTTTTATAAGTTCATGGGCAAGGAAACTTTTTTTCTGACCGGCACTGATGAACACGGTGATAAAGTCCATCAAGCCGCAGTTAAAGCTGGTAAAACCCCACAAGCATTCACTGATGACGTGAGCAATCTTTTCATCAGCACCTGGAAAGAACTCGGTTTTGAGTATGATCGCTTTATCCGCACAACCGACGAAGATCACAAGGAACTTGTAAAAACAATCTTGCAGCAAATCTATGACCAAGGTGACATTTATTTTGGTGAATACGGGGGCTTATACTGCGTAGGCTGTGAGCGTTTTTTAACCGAGAAGGAATTAATTGATGGCAAATGTCCTGACCATCAAACTGCGCCACAATTCGTTGAAGAGAAAAATTACTTCTTTAAAATGTCAAAATATCAAGACCGCTTAATCAAGCACTTGACCGAAGTTCAACCTGATTTCATTCGACCGGAAAGATATCGTAATGAGGTCTTAGCGCTCTTACGTGAGCCGCTCGAAGATCTTTGTATCTCACGACCGAAATCACGTTTAACCTGGGGCATTGAATTACCCTTTGACCCAAACTACGTAACCTATGTTTGGTTTGATGCGCTGATTAATTATTTAACTGGAGTTAATTATCCAGGCGGCAAAAATTACCAGAAATTCTGGAAGAATTGTGAGCATTTAATTGCTAAAGATATCGTCAAGCCGCACGGCGTTTTTTGGCCGCTGATGCTAATGGCCGCAAATATTCCCTTGTATGAGCATCTGACAGTTCACGGCTATTGGATTACTCCAACCGGAAAAATGTCAAAAACCGTAGGCAACGTCGTCAATCCACTTGAGATCAAAACTGAATTTGGTATGGACGTATTTCGCTACTACATTTTTCGCGAAATGGTTTTTGGACTAGACGGTACATTTAGTCGCGAATCTTTAGAAACACGCTACAACGCTGACCTGGCAAATAATCTTGGAAACTTAGTGAGCCGTTCACTTGCAATGTGCACGCAGTATCGTGAGTCGAAAGTTCCAACAGCCACAAAAAACAGTGCCGCATTGGGCAATTTACCTGAACGCGCTGAGGCGATGGTCAAAGAAAGCATTGCGCTTTTTGAGGACCGTGAACTTCACCGTGCACTGGAACGCATTTGGGCATTTATTGATGAGGTAAATATTTTTATCGACCGCACTAAACCTTGGGGACTAGCCAAGGAAGAAAAATTAGCCCAAACACCAAATACCGAAACTTTAGATGCAGTGCTTTATAGTCAACTTGAATCGATTCGTATTATTGCTGCAATGATTTCCTTCAGCATGCCTGAAACATCTAAAAAGATTTTTAAAATGCTAGGGTTTGATGAAAAATCAGCAGCAAAGGAAGCTACAGTAAAATCCGCCTTAGAGTGGGGGCGTTTACAGAGTAGCTCCCGCCTTGGAGAAATCACCGCACTTTTCCCCAGAATTGAAAAAAAGAAAATAGTTATGGAACAGACAACAGCAGCAAGTCAGACAACAAAAGAGGTAAAATCCGAGCAAACTACTGAGACAGGTCTCATCGAGTTTGATGATTTTGCCAAAGTTTCACTACGTGTTGGTCAAATTCTTGAAGCCTCGCGCATCGAGAAATCAGATAAGCTTCTTAAATTAAAAGTTGACTTAGGGGAGCAGTCAGGGCCACGCCAAATTTTAGCTGGCATTGGTAAGCACTATGATCCCGAGGCACTTGTCGGTCGTAAAGTCTGCGCCGTAACTAACCTCAAGCCGCGCAAGATGCTTGGCCACGAAAGTCAAGGCATGCTTCTTGCCGCAAGTGACGAAGCAGGACGTCTTGAGCTCGTAAGTCCAGGCACAAGTCTCTTGCCAGGTTCTCGCATTTCATAGGTCTCATGAATTATTACAAGTTGCCGTACCTAATCTTTACGCTTGCCAGTATTGCGATCGGCTTTTTTTTCGCACATAAAATTTCAAATAGCAGCGCAAGCCGTCACCAAAAATCTCCACAAATAATCGGTAACGATTTGTTCTTATTAATTTTTGCAATTCTTGGCGGCACTTTGCTACGTATTTACGGTGTTGATTTTGGACTACCACGTGCTTATCACCCAGACGAACTGCAGAAAGCTACACTGCTAAGTAAAATGGTAAAAAACCAAACAATTGACCCCAATTACGCAGCACTCCCCCCACTACTGCTTTATCTTAGTTGGTTTGTTGCCCAACCACTTGAATGGTTGAACTACCCCGAGGGAAATTCAGTTGTCCGCTACCTACTCTCAGGTCGAATCGTGAATGTAATTACCGGCTCACTCTCAATCTATCTTATTTATTGCATCGGTAGACGCCTCTCTTCTAGTTTCACTGGAGTCTTAGCTGCCTTATTTTTAGCTTTTTCGCCGCTACATGTAACCAATAGTCGTTACATGAAAGAAGATGCGCTCTTTGTGTTTTTTACACTGGCCTGCGTGCTTGCGGTATTAAAGGCGATTCAAGCGGGGAAATTAAGGTACTTATATTTTGCTGGCTTTCTTGCCGGAGTTTCTTTTGGGGCAAAATATACTGGTCTTGTTACGATTGCCTGCGTGCTTGCAGTGCCCTGGTTAAAATCAGAACGTTTAACATTTAAGCCTGATTTAACTCTCCTCAAGCATTCGCTTGCTGCCACACTCTTGATGCCTGTCGGCTTTTTGGCAACCATGCCTTACGTATTTTTGTCGTTAGACCGTTTTACTTTTCTTTATTACGGCATTCGCACCGAGTCTTTGCATGCCATGCGTGGGCACCTTGGATTAGTGATTGACGCTTGGTCTCAGTTTTGGATGTATCATCTCTCAACTGGCTTAATTCCAGGAGTGTCTTTATTAGTCTTAACTTTTGCACTTTTACAAACTGGTATCACGCTTAGAGATTTAGAAACAAAATTCCTACTGATCGTTGGCGGAATGCTGATTTTTTATATCCCTCCCGAGTGGGCAGTCTCGAAGCCACCACCACAGCCTGACCGTTATGTCTTAGCATGTGTACCATTTATTGCCTTACTTGCCGCTGAATTTATTCGGCGGTTAAATCTTGAAATCTTTAATTTCAAGCTGATCTCAGCAAATCAAGAAAAGTTTAGAACGGGACTGCTCTCACTTACTTTGCTTTTTCCACTTTTAAGCACCTTGAAATACACTTCAGAAATTTATAATGACACGCGCAAGCAAGCAAGTAACTGGCTTGCCGGAAATATGCCTCCACAAACGAAAGTTATTGTTGCAGGGGGGACTGTTTATCTGCCACCTATTCCTAGCAACATCATCGATGTGACAATCAGGGATTTTGCGAAGGCAACTAAACGTGATCGAAAGCCGATGATTGAAAAGTTAAAATCCTCTGAGTATCAATATTTAATTGTCTCTGATTTCGATGCTAAACGTTTCGATCCTTATAAACCGAAGCGCAAGAGCCGTTTTGCTATTGGACTGCGCGCAGAGGTTGATAAAACTTTTCGCATCGTGAAGCAATTTCGCTCGAAATACGGAAGCTACGGATTTCATCATCCAGTAGTCACAATCTACCAGCTAAAAAGCTAAAGTGATTTGAATTTTCCTTCGCACGCGCAAAATAAACTTTAAGGCCCTTTCTGGCCTTAAGCAGAAACTCCCAGGAATTTGATTATTTTTCTCTTCAGGCGTATATTTTCCCGCTGAGTAGAAGACTACGCAACACGAATTGTCCTTGAGTCCCTTAATTTAGATCGAGTCTTTGCTAGAGCAAAAATGTTTTAGCAAAGACTCTAGTAAAGGGTCGAGGACAAGAAAATGCAGGTTATTATCAACACGACATCAATCCCAGGGAATGTTTCGGACCTCCCTGATCAAGTCACAGTGCTTGGCCGATCCCCTGAGGGCGGAGGGAATCAAATCCTTTCCACAAGCGCAGGCGGTCCATTGGCGGGACTTCTCTTCAAGTCGGAGGCAGAAGCTGTGCAATATGCCGGATCAAGGCCGTCATTGGCCGATCGAACTGGCCTCCTCGAGACATGGCAACTCTGGACTATCTCTCAAGGTGAAGCTTTTGAGATCATGCGCGCCCAAGGGCGAAGTCACGCAGCCCTTTGGAGTGCTGAGATCAAAGACACTGCTGCTAAGCCAGTCAAGGCAGCAAAGCCCGTAAAGGTCAAAAAGCCACGCCGTAATTTCAAGCAGTGGTGGGCAGATCTCAAGGACGGGAAAAAGAAAGGTCCGGAACTTGTTGGTAACTCGGAGCCTACATCTGAGCCTAGCGCAGCAAGTGCGTCAGCCAACAACCCAGAAACAGCGATCGCAACGCGCGAAGTCAATGAGACTTTGACGCTGATTCCACTTCCCGTACAGGTTACGGCATGAAACGCCTTAGGGCTTGGAAAGATTAATCTCTCCAAGCCCTAAGCAAATTTTTTATTAACGTTTTAGAATGTGTAGTCTTTCTCTCTTATTTTAGTGCAAATCCTAGAGAAATCCAGGCCGTAATCAAGAGAATGCCTCCAATTGGCGTAATTGCTCCAAGCCAGGGAGTATTTGTCAAAACTAAAATGTAAAGTGATCCTGAAAAAATTAGCACCCCGAGCAAAAGTAATAAATATATTCTTTCACCAGACTGAAGATCAATAAATTCATTCTTTACGAGTAACGGTATAAACAGTAACCCTAAACTGTGAATAAACTGATAAAACACAGCTTTTTCATAGACAGCTAAGCGATCAGCTATAACCATTCCACGTAGCGCATGAGCTCCAAATGCCCCCGCGCCAACAGCTAATGCCAAAAGAAGTGCTGAAATTTTCAGTTGTGATTTCATAAAAATAACTGCCAATAGCTGAGATCAATCCATTTTTTGAACTTACACCCGACTTGCTCGAAGTGGGCAACCTTGCGATAGCCAAGGCGCTTGTGCAGTATAACACTTGCTTCGTTCGGAAAAGCAATTCCAGCAACCTGGATTGCATCTTCAAGTGGCGCTACGCGAATTAATATATCCATCAGGCTTAAAAAAAGATATTGATACTAAACTATTAGACTCAAAAATTACTAGCTCCACGCCGAGATTGATTCTCTCAGCTCATTACGCTATAGAATCAAGCCAAATTGACCTGATCTCCAGCAAGAAGGGTACAAACATGATAAGTAAATCCCCCCAATCGCAATCCCAGACAAACTATAGCCTTTGCCTCGACGTAGGAAATACCAATCTCTATGGTGGGGTTTTTGCAGGCGAGGAGTTAATTACTTCCTTTCGCCGCGACACGACAACTGGCTCTGCAGCAGATGAATTCGGAGTATTTTTCCGCACAGTTTTACGAGAAAATGGCATCGATCCAAGTCTGGTGACAAAAGTTGGAATTTCTTCGGTTGTCCCTTCGCAAGTGCACTCGCTACGTGGAGCAGCAGTTAAATATTTTAACTGTGAACCCTTTATACTCAGAGCTGGAGTTAAGACCGGACTAAAAATTTTAATGAAAAATCCACCTGATGTTGGGGCAGATCGCATTGCCAATTCCATTTCTGCTGTCAAGCGTTACCCCCAACAAAATATCATTATTGTTGATTTCGGAACTGCAACTACCTACTGCGCAATTTCAAAAAATGCAGAATATCTCGGTGGAGCAATTATTCCTGGCATAAAAATTTCCATGGAAAGCCTTGAATCAAGAACTGCACGACTGCCGCGCGTTGAGATTGTAAAACCAGAAAATGCGCTCGGACGTTCAACTGTCGAATCAATTCAAGCTGGACTTTACTATTCGGCAGTTGGTTGCACCCGTGAAATTTGCCAAAATCTGATTCGAGAAACATTTAAAAATGAAAAAACAATTATTATCGGCACAGGCGGATTCTCACGCATGTTTGAGGATGCGGGACTTTTTGACACAATTTTAGCAGATTTAGTGCTCGATGGCGTGAGAATCGCCATGGAATTAAATACTCAGAGCTTCGGTAACTAATATGTCTAGCAGCGATATCCCGAGCAATCATCCACGCGCACTTTCACTAGCTCTACGTAAACGCATCGAGGACCACGTTGAAACTGGCTTGGTTGCTAAAGCTGGACCGATTGCGCATGGCCGTGGAGAAGCTTTTGATTATCTGATTGGAGAGCAAACTCTACCCTGCGTCTTAAACGACATCGAAACTGCCGCAGCCCTGCTACTTAAGGCAAAGCATCCAGTAATTAGTGTCAACGGCAATGCTGCCGTGTTGGTTCCAACGGAGCTTGTTGCTTTAGCAGCAGCGATTCCCGCGAAACTTGAAGTTAACGTTTTTTACGGGCGCACGTTTGAAAGAGAGAAAATGTTGGCTGCGCATTTAATGCAACACGGCGCCAAAGAAGTACTTGGCATTCACACCGAAGCTAAGGTACCCAATCTTCATTCTGCCCGCCAGCATGTTGACATCAACGGGATCGCTCAAGCTGATGTTGTGCTTGTTCCACTTGAAGATGGTGACCGCACTAAGGCGCTCATTGATTGGGGTAAAAAAGTTATCTCAATTGATTTAAATCCTTTTTCCCGCACTGCTCGTGATTCGACAATAAATATTTGCGATAATATCGTGCGCTGCGTGCCCGAACTAACCAAGGCGATTCAACTGCTAAAAGCAGACTCTGCCAAGGCGGAAAAGCTCATTGCTGGTTACGATAAAACTCAATCGACAAAAAATATTATCCAGGCAATCCAAGTTAGATTAAACTTCTTTCAATAAAAGGTTGAAAAAATTTTCCTTATTTCTCGATCATATCAAGATTTTAAGCTGTTGCTAAAATCCTAATTCGAAAGAAGTCTATTAGAAAAATTTATTGATTCTTAACTTTTCTTCCCAATTAAGATCTATCGAGTCAAGATCATGCTGATCTGGTTTTTAACTCCCTGATCAACTGCTGCTTAAATGGATGTTGCTTCGTTTCAAATTCACTTAGAGCAGAAAAATGAAGTTTTTTATACTTCACCAAGCGCGCAACAATACCACGTTCACTACGCGAAAATTTGACTGCCAAGTCAGCAATACTTTGACCTGCGCTGAAGTCAGCTAAAAGCATTTCATCGTCCTCTCGACTCCAAGCCTTGCCCAGATTTGAAGGAAAAATCTTGCGACGGACTTCTTCCTGATTTTTTTTCTCCAAAGCACTTGCCGCATGCATTAAGGCCCGAACAACGCTCGGGTCATGGCAAGGATTACTCTTGGGTAATGGAGCTTGAGTTTTAGGTTCAAGCCCTTGAGCTAGTACGCGAATAATATTGAGCGCCTCTTTAAGTTCACTCTCTGACATAAATCTCCTAACTAATTGATAATTAATACAGTAATGATCTAAAATCTTTGATCTTTTTTGGGGGAATAACCTGAGTCCGGGATAAGATTTCGTTAGCTTATCCCGAACCCAGGTTACTAGGTCTATTTTAAGAATTGACCCTCTACTGTATATATCGTCCGTTTTGAGATGTTTGTTGCGTATGGCAACGCATTTTTACAAGCTCAGCTTTAAAAGCACAGTTACAATAGCAATCATACCATGAGTTTAATCGATACCCATTGTCACCTCAGCTATTATGCAGCTGAAGAAATTCCCGGCCTCCTTGAACGGGCAAATCAGTGCGGTATTACCCGCGCGATCTCTATTGGCGCTGGTGAAGGGGCAGAGTCGGCTAAGCAAGCTATCAAGTTAGCTGAAACGTATCAGAATGTCTGGGCCAGTGTGGGAATTCACCCTCATGACGCCGGGCAATATACAACAGTCGAAACAATTGAAACACTTGCCCAACACCCACGCGTGGTTGCTATTGGTGAGACTGGACTAGATTTTTTCCGTGACTGGGCACCTCAAGCAAACCAGGAAAAACTTTTTATTGCGCAGATTGAATTAGCCAAGAAAGTTAATAAGCCGCTGATCATTCATTGCCGTGATGCGGCAGCTCAAACCCTAAAAATTTTGCTTGAAAATCAAGCTGACCACGTTGGCGGCGTTTTTCATTGCTACAGCGAAGATGCTCAGTTTGCAGCAGAGTTAAGAAAAATAAATTTCATGGTCTCCTTTACAGGTAGCTTAACGTTTAAAAAAGCTACTGCCCTGCGCGAAGCTGCACGTGAGATTCCTCTCGATCAAATCATGCTCGAGACAGATACTCCCTACATGGCACCTGAGCCTTTTCGCGGCGCTCAAAGTGAACCCATGCACGTATTAAAGATTGCCGAAATGCTTGCTCAAGTTAAAGCTATTACTCTTGAAGAAGTTGCAGAAATAAGCACAAAAAATGCTCTGCGGTTATTCAGACTTTGCTAAAGACGAGCAATTTCAGCTAAGATAGCAAACAGTTATTATTAGTAGGTACATAATGTTTAACACATCTCCAGATGAAAGTTTTGGAACGACAACTTTAGAGGCTGCAATTGGCTGGTGTCGGAAGTATTCACTATTTTCCTATCCATTTGTTACCGCCTGCTGCGGCATGGAATTTATGGCCGTGAGTTGCTCCCATTACGATACCGATCGTTTTGGCGCAGCACTTCCGCGCTTTACCCCACGCCAATCAGATTTACTTTGGGTAGTTGGCACGATCACTCACAAACAAGCCCCTGTGCTTTTAAGAGTTTATGAGCAGATGGCTGAACCTAAGTGGGTGATTGCGTTTGGAGCCTGTGCTTCTTCGGGTGGGTTTTATGATAATTATGCTACAGTTGCAGGCGTTGATAAATTAATCCCAGTAGATATGTACATTCCAGGTTGTCCACCTCGACCAGAAGCAGTGCTCGATGCACTGATGAAGTTACAGCGTGATATTCATCGCTCAAAACAAGCTTTATTGGGGAATCAAGAAACACCTCGCGCAGACTTAGTCAGCGAGTATATAGCTACGAAGTCCTAGAGCGTTTCACCTTTTGGTGTAGCAATAAACAGAGACTAAATCGGCGCCATGTTTAATTTTTTCGCGCCTCCGGGAGCGCTTTATAAGCGCTCCTTAGAGCAACTCACGATTCGCTACATTGAATCGTGAATGCTCTAAAGTAAGCAATTTTTACTCTTTCCAATAGCGATCTTCGAGATAACGGCGAAACCAACCATTAATTGAAGATAAAACCATTAAGCAAAATGGATAAACCATAAAGCGTGTCATTTCTTCGCTGATGGTTTGTACTAGCTGCGTATCTTTAAGGTGTGGAACTGCATAGATGTCCAGCAATACGCTGCAAATAAAAGCAAGTAAGCAAAACATGGCTTGATTAAAGTAGAATGCCGGTGATTGCTGTTCTGCGTGCTTACGTAACTTACGGTAGCTTGACTCAATTCCAAGAATCAACAGGACCACAACCGGTAGAAACCATAAAATGTAGAGAAAGAATGTCATTGCTTTTTGTTTGAATATCGCTGTTTATCTAGCTCTTGTTTTAAGTAGCGTGCCACATCTTCATGCCCTTTTTGAAAAGCCGCATGAACTGGCGACCACTTAACTGCATTACCTTCATCAATTTTCGCACCACGCGCTAGAAGCTTTTTTACCAGTCCCAAATCACCTTCTTCGGCCGCAGCAGTTAAAGGAGTTACATAGCCACGATCTCGCTTATTCACGTCAGCGCCTTTACTGAGTAACATATCAACGAAGGGGCCGTTACGATAACGGATGGCTTCAATCAAAAGTGATTTGCCGTCTTGAGTCAAGGTATTTGGCTCAACCCCACCAGCTAAGAGCAATTTAGTCATTGATCCATTTTGAATTTTTAATGTTAAGAGCAACGTGTCCGAAGTGAGCACGCTTTTCGGCAAAAGTGGAACGATTAATTCAACTAGTTTAGGGTCGCCACGTCGAATGACGTTCTCTAAAAAACCTCGATCGTTAACGCCATCTTTAGCGGAAAATTTATATCCACGTGAAACGAGAATTTGCGCTAAAGCTAAATGTCCCTTAGAGACAGCGCGCTTGAGCACTGATTCCCCATTTGGTAACTGCGATGCTGCTCCCGGAGGAGGCAATAATTTTAAGGCAGTCTCGCTGTCTCCCTTATCAAGCGCATTCATTAGTGAAACGTTAATTCCTGTGCCCCCGAGATTTGGCGAGGCCTTTGATTGCAGGAGTAGATCCACGACAGCAGTATGCGCTCTACTTGAGGCTAGAGTTAAGGCTGTGGCTTGATCGTCGCGAATAATATTGGGATCCACCCCTGCCTTAAGTAAGACGTCAACCGCGGAAACAGACCCTGATTCCGCAGCAAACATTAGCGCAGTTGATTTAGCAGCATCTTGCACATGCGGATTTGCGCCACTGGTAAGTAGTAGTTTAATCACTTCTGCTCTCCCACTACTTGCCGCAAAGTGTAAGGGAGTCTTCCCATCAGATGTTTTTAAATTTGCGCTTACGCCGCTAGCAAGGAGTGCTTCAGTAATCCGCAGCTGCCCCTTATTTGCGGCAACATGAATCGCAGAAATTCCCCCCTTACCTTGCTCACCTGGAGGCGCTCCAACGTCAAGCAACAAACCTACTGTATCTTCAAATCCGCCCTGGACTGCAAGCAAAAGTGGTGCTGCCTGATCTTTACAGTGGGTTTTCACAGTAGCGCCGCGGTCTAATAAAATTTTAATAATTTTCGTACGGCCGAGTTCTGCAGCAGCACAAATTGGTGATTGCCCAAGTGCATCTTCCTCGCCTGGGAAAACGCCGGCATCAATCACACTTGTAACTAATTTCTCATCGCCGGACTTAACTGCAACCAGTAATGTTTCAATATCTCCAGCTGTGCTAGGTTTTTCAGATGTGACCTCTGCAAGTTCAGATGCACTTGGTTTTAGAAAATTGCCGCCTTGGCCAGATCCAATTATATAGCCTACAATACAGACTATAAATAATATAACGGCGATAATTTGTGGCATGAGACTTTATTCCTTAATTCGACTATGCTTAAGCTTAGCATTAGTACTACTTAATGAAGAAGGGTAACTTTTATGCAGTCAGCCCCAGAAGCCATAATATATTGTGAAGGAGCGTACCAAAACACCTATGGGAAGACAGCCCATGGACTGATGCGCCGTTCAAAGCGCTTTTCAATTCGAGCAGTTATCGACAGCACAGCAAGCCCAGCAGATGCCGGTGAATTACTTGATGGCATAAAAAATAGCATCCCAGTCGTAAATTCATTGTCGCAAGCACAGCAATATTTATCTACAAACGTTGAGCGTTATTTAGTGATTGGCCTTGCAACTGATGGAGGAGTGCTGCCGGCAACGGCTCATCCAGTAATTCGATCGGCAATCACTGCGGGGATGCATGTAATTTGTGGTTTGCACGATTATCTCCAAGAGCAGCAGGAATTTTTAGAACTTGCCTTAAAGCATGATGTAAAATTAGTTGATGTGCGTAAACCCCCACATCCTAAAAATCTACATTTCTTTTCTGGAAAAATTTCAGAAGTGCAATCAAAAAAAGTTGCCGTACTTGGCACTGATTCTGCGATTGGCAAGCGCACTACAGCCTGGAAAATAGTTGAAGGCTTGGAGGCCTCAGGCCGAAAAGCTGAATTAATCGGCACTGGGCAAACTGCCTGGCTACAAGGTGCGAAATTTAGCATCGTCCTTGATGCACTTCCCAATGACTTTGTCACTGGAGAACTCGAGCACGCTGCTTGGCTAGCTTGGAACGAAATGAAACCAGATTATTTAGTCGTGGAAGGTCAGGGTAGTTTACTACATCCAGCTTTCCCAGGAGGATTTGAAATTCTTGCTGCAATTAAACCTGACTTTATTATTCTTCAACACGCACCAAAACGCACTGAGTACGATGGGTTCCCCTATCGACTACACTCACTAAAACAGCAGATTGATGCGCTTGAAGCCATTGCTGAAAAAAAAGTTACTGCAATTACGATTAACCACGAAAAGATGACAAAGGCAGAAGTTGAAGCTTGGGCCAAAACCACAGAAAATGAGCTAAAAATCCCCTGTATCGACATGCTCTGGATGAATCCTCAATCAATTCTTAAACTTCTATGACAAAGATCTCATGCGCATCAAGAATATAGAACTACGCCACCACCGATTTGAACTCAAAGAACCTTACGAAATTGCCTATCAGTATATTACGCACGCCGATAATCTTTTCATGCAAATCACAACGGATAGGGGGCTCCACGCCTACGGGGTCGCGGCCCCAGAACCTGAAATCACAGGCGACAGTGTGGAAACAGTCACTGCTGATTTTGAGAAAATTATTCAGCCGCAATTAATCGGACATGAATTTAATAATCCACTTGAGTTTTTAACCGTGTTGGATCAAGTTTTAATCCAACGTCCTGCAAGCTTAGCGCTAATCGATATGGCGCTTTACGACCTAGCCTCGAAACTTAGCCATCAACCACTGGTAAAATTTCTCGGCGAATATCATAAAAGCGTAGAAACTTCGATGACAATTGGCATTTTACCAACTGAGGAAGTTCTGAAAAAAGCGGCGGAGCATGTCCAACAAGGTTTTACAGCACTAAAAATTAAGGGCGGGAAAAATGTCTTGCAAGATATTGAAACTGTCACAAAAATTAAGGAGATCTATCAAAATCGAATAAAAATTATTTTTGACGCCAATCAAGGTTATTCTCGAGAAGATGCAGCAAAATTTTTCGCTGGCACGCAAACGCTGGAGCTTTATGCAGTTGAGCAACCGCTGGTAAAAGACGATTACCTTGGACTAGGGATGCTGCAACATACGCAACATACACCAATTATGGTTGATGAATCGTTGCAGACCGAAGCAAATTTACAAACCGTAGTCGACACACAATGTGCAAAAATAATTAACCTCAAACTTATGAAAGTTGGTGGGATTGCTGTTGCTAAGCGTTTGAATGACGCAATCAAAGCACACAAATTAGCTTCGCTAGTTGGTTGTATGGATGAGTGCGGGCTTGCAATAGCTGCGGCCTTACATTTTGCTTTAGCTGAACCTAATATTCCAATGGTTGACCTCGACAGCCATTTCGGATTTTTACATGATATTACATCAGATGCTGTTATTTTTAATCAGGGTCATTTGTCTGTGACCGACCGCCCGGGAATCGGCTTTGACTTTTAAGTATTTTCAGAATCTTACATTGAGTAGAGCGAAATGTAAGTTCTAGAAAATACTTATCCTGAGCGAGCGCTCGCGCGAGTCGAAGGATCTCCTCCATTTGATCTTTCAGAATCTTACATTGAGTAGAGCGAAATGTAAGTTCTAGAAAATACTTATCCTGAGTGAGCGCCCGCGCGAGTCGAAGGGTCTCCTCCATTTGATCTTTCAGAATCTTACATTGAGCTCAAACTTAAGTGCGGGTTGCGTCGAAAAAAGTCATCAATCGCAGCCTCTTTTTCTGTTTCAGCTTTTAAATCTGCCAAATTAACCCATTTCGAATCAGTGGCCTCGGTCGGGTCAATTATTAATTCTTGACCTTTTGAAAGCTCAGCATAAAAAATCATGACTACTCGTGATGTTTTCTCGTTAAAGCGAAAATGAAATTGTTGATCTTGGCCAAAACCGAGAAACTTAGGGTGCTTCAACTCAACCCCTAGTTCTTCCTTCATTTCACGAAGAAATGATTCCTCTAGTGACGTTTCATCAAATTCAGGCCGCCCCCCAGGTAATCGCCAAACTTTAAAACTGGGGCACTTAGTCAGCAGGAATTTCCCTTCACGCTGGATTAATCCACTACAGACAACTTTTGGGCCTCGATGTTGATGATATGATGTTAAAGTCATGAGTTATCTAGTTCCGTCTAGATTACTTTACAAAAATAATTACCCCGCGCCAGAAGTAAAACATTTACTCACCACACTATTTCGCGAAACAACCTAGTGCGCAACGAGAGAATTAATTTTACCTTGAGCGTAATCATTCACAAAACATAGCGTAAATGGCCTGCTCGGGTCATGCGCAGCTGATGGATTTTTACCAAGTAATAAAGAATAAGCTTCAAGATACTGATCTTCGGATAAATGCTTTTTCCCAGGAGCTGCACGTAAAAAATTCTTACAGTCCGAAGATAGATAAATAACAATTCCCTTGCCGATACCTAAATAGTATCCACCAATATCCTTAGATTTAAACGTATAAACGCCAGCCGGAATGCAGTTGACCTGCTTAGTAAGTTCAATCGAGTCACCTGAACGCAATAATTTCTTGATTCTCTTGATTCTTTTCATGCTCACCTCATTAAGTTAGTGGTTAACAGCCTCTATCTTTATTTTCGGCCGTTTCCTTGAGGGTGTTGCCTAAAGTGAGAAATATTTTTGGGATTTAATGCTTAAGTTTTAGCCGACTCATCAGTATCGCAGGTTCAAAGCTGTAAGTTTAGCTAGGAAAGAGAGTTTTCAAGCTCCTAGCGGGCTCGCCGTGAGCCTGCAGAACGGAGGGGGAGGGATTCTCTGTGTTTGTTGGCTACGCCTACGGCTGCGCTGTTCGAATCCCACTAGAAACACTTCGTGTTTCTTTTACTGCGTAAAACTCCTGGCGGAGAGGGAGGGATTCGCTGTGTTTATTAGCTACGCCGGCGGCTTCGCGTTCGAATCCCACCAGAAACACTTTGTGTTTCTTTTACTGCGTAAAACTCCTGGCAGGCTTGCCGTGAGCCTGCAGAACGGAGAGGGAGGGATTCGAACCCTCGGTACGGTTTGACCCGTACACATGCTTTCCAAGCATGCACCATCGGCCACTCGGACACCTCTCCATGAGTTCTAAAACATGTTTCTAACCCGTTTTATTCAATGTTGCAAAATTTAATGGGAATTCAAATAATTAGAGGGAGGGATTCGCTGGGTTTGATTTTCGCGATGACTGAAGTCATCGCGGGCATCGGTACGGTTTGACCCGTACACATGCTTTCCAAGCATGCACCATCGGCCACTCGGACACCTCTCCCGACTTCGCCAAAGCTACGTCGGGCAAGCCCAAAGCAGTCTTAGCTTTATTTCACAATTCTTCTAACCTCTTCTCTGTTTAAAGAAAAGTTCCAGTAATTGCTGAGATTCTTCGGCCATTAATTCCGGGAAAACATGAACACTTCTACCGATTCCAGGATGATTGCTGAGATCAAATAACGACCCAACTGCCCCAGCTTTTTTGTCATACGCGCCAAAATAAAGATTCTTGATCCGACTTTGCAATATTGCACCAATGCACATCACGCACGGTTCTAGAGTCACATATAGATCAGCATCGTTTAAACGCCAGTTACTAAATGATTTTCCAGCTTCACGAATTGCCAATAACTCAGCATGGCTCGAAGCATCGTGATTTATTTCAACTTGATTGTACGAGCGCGCTATTATTTTGTCTTGCTGCACTATTACAGCACCAACAGGAACTTCGCCATTTGCATAGGCAAGCTTTGCTTGCTCAAGTGCAGCCTCCATGTATATGTTATGTGCTTTACTATTCATCGACTGAAACAATAACAGAAATGAAAAGATCCTTGCTAGCTTTCGAGATTTTAGTGCTTTTTGTCATACCACCGCTACTGATCTTCTACGAAATTATTCCCCGCAAGCCTTTTCCTTATATTATTATCGCAACGCTCTATGCACTGGCGATCCTCAATCGGCAAGCCAAACTCACTTCTACAATGTTCTGGGGACAAAACTACTCTCGGCAAAGTTTGTTCAAATCATTACGACAATGCTTAGTCGCTACTCTATTTATTGCAGGTTTTGTTTTGATTTTTTATCCGGAGATGTTCTTAAGTTTTCCACTAGAAAGACCCAAGATATGGCTTTTAGTCACCTTACTTTATCCTCTGCTTTCAGCTTTGCCTCAAGAATTGATTTATCGAACTTTTTTCTTTAGCCGCTATCAAGATTTTTTTGGCAGCGAAAAAGTCACTATTATTGCAAGCACTCTACTATTTGCATATGCACACATGATTTATTTACATCCTGTGAGCATTTTATTTTGCCTCGTTGGCGGATTCATATTCTCACTGTCATATGTAAGAACCAGAGCTTTACTATTCCCAGCTCTTGAGCATGCCCTACTGGGGCTTGCAGTTTTCACACTTGGAATAGGTAAATTCTTCTATCACGGTGCGGTGAAGTAAAAACTAGCCAGCTACTCACCAGTAGGTCGAAAGATTGGGATTTTGAATGTTGGTAGATGGCGCACCCGGAGCGATTTGCCGAAATAATTTAAATGGCCGACCTACTTACCAGCTGAGTCTGCTGCTACAAGTATTCGCAGCAGCCATTTCCGTCGCATAGTTATTCGCTACGCTCATTCTGCGACGGCGTAGCCAGCTACTCACCAGTAGGTCGAAAGATTGGGATTTTGAATGTTGGTAGATGGCGCACCCGGAGCGATTTGAACGCCCGACCTACTGGTTCGTAGCCAGTTGCTCTATCCAGCTGAGCTACGGGTGCACAGAGCAAAACGAGCGGGAATTCATAGCTATTTAACCTTTTTCAATCAAGCCCCGACTAAAAAGCTTCGCAAATAGCTATAAAATATCACTTTTCTTGATTCAAGTAGGCAAAAACGATAACACCACGTCTGGCTATTGATTAGATTTCAGTAATGAAGTGTTTAATTGTATAGCGAAATTGATTTATTGGAGAGATGACCGAGAGGCCGAAGGTGCTCGATTGCTAATCGAGTGTACGAGTAAAATCGTACCGAGGGTTCGAATCCCTCTCTCTCCGGTCCTCGATGAAACAAAATTGAGGGCTGGAGACTCAGGCTATGACTAGCAATTCTCTTTGTCGCTTGCTAATAAATCAATTGAAAATTTCTGGAGAGGTGGCAGAGTGGTTGATCGCTCCGGTCTTGAAAACCGGCGA
>JAEUWB010000040.1 GCA_016786595.1 bacterium
TAGACTTCTTTTGAATTAGGATTTTAACAGCAGCTCAGCTTCTTGATATGATTGAACAAATAAGGAAATTTTTTAAAAATTTTCAATGTTTTATCGAAAGAAGTCTATTTTTGTTTTTTGTCCATTTTTCTTGCGAAAAATGGATCATTAGACTTCTTTTGAATTAGGATTTTAACAGTAGCTCAGCTTCTTGATATGATTGAACACATGAGGAAATTTTTTTAAAATTTTTCAATGTTTTATCGAAAGAAGCCTATTTTTGTTTTTTGTCCATTTTTCTTGCGAAAAATGGATCATTAGACTTCTTTTGAATTAGGATTTTAACAGCAGCTCAGCTTCTTGATATGATTGAACAAATAAGGAAATTTTTTAAAAATTTTCAATGTTTTATGAAAGAAGTTTAATGAATAAATTAAGCATTAAGTAAGCTATAAATGATCCCCGTAATTTTTCAAATCGGACCACTGCCAGTAAATTCTTTTGGATTGATGTTGGTATTTTGCTTTCTAGCCGCAGGAAGACTTTTTAAGTTAGAGCTCGAAAAGCGTGGGGCAAAGGGGGCTTTCGCTGAAGATGCGCTTTTCTGGGGTGCAGTTTCTGGGATAGCCGGAGCACGTTTACTTTATATGCTTAATTCCGGTGAACCCTTTAGCATTGCCGATATTTTCTCTACTGGCGGCTTTACTTTCTATGGTGGCTTTATTCTGGCAACTTGTGTTGTCGTTGCTATGGCCTACAGGGCAAGACTTTCAGTTGCATTAGTTGCAGATGCGGTGGCTCCTGCGCTTGCGCTGGGTTATGCAATTGGCCGAGTTGGTTGTCATCTTTCTGGGGATGGGGACTATGGGGTCGTCACTACTGTGCCTTGGGGTTTTCGTTATTTACTCGGGGTGATTCCAACTGATCCAGCTGTGTATGTTCATCCGACACCAGCCTATGAAACGATCATGGCACTTCTGACTGTTTGGATTTTGCAGAATTTTGCTTCGCGGTCAAAGCCAATACGCTCCGATGGGGCAGTCTTCGGATTGTATTTGGTGCTTTCCTCGTGCAGTCGTTTTTTTGTTGAGTTTTTGAGAATTGAGCCGAAGGTCTTGGCTTGGGCCAGTGAGGCGCAAGTGATCGCACTGCCTCTGGTTCTTATTGGTTTGTTTTTAATCTTTCGTGAGTGTGTTTTTCGTGCACGCTTTTCGGGTAGTTGAGGCTAGATCATGAAGCAATTATTGCTAATCTCTACGTTCTGTGGGTTTTTTCTTTGGCTCGGCTTAAATCAATTGGGCAGATATTTAGCTTTGCCTAAAGAGACGCGTCTTTTAAATCGCCAGATTTCAGATTTTAAAACAAGTATTAGTCGAGTTGAAGCGACAGACTTAAGTCAACGCTCACTTGAACAAGAGTTAGAACTTGCTAAGTCAAAATTAGAACTTGGATTTATGGAAAAAAGCCCTGAAGGGATCATGGCTGGGCTTAAGGAATATAAAGCCGTGCTTGAGCGGTCACCAGAAAACCCTGAAGCATTGCAGGCTCTAGCCAAGACTTCGGTGCGGATTGGCATTCTAGATCAAGCAATTGGCTTTTATGAACGCTATTTAGAGATTAAGCCTGAAGACAAGTTAACTCACGTCGATTATGTTTTAGCGCTACTTCAAGCAGGCAACAGTCAGTTGGCTCGGGTGGAGATTGATCAGATTGTGGCAGAAGACCCGAGCTTTTATCCGGCACTTGTGGCCAATGCATTAGTTTACCGGGGCGAAGAGAAGTTCGCAGAGGCAATTCGTGAAATTACCAAATCACTTGATTACGCTCCAGAAGATAAGAAAAAAAGTATTGAGGCGATTCGAGCGAAGTTTCAGCAAGAGTATCGAGAGTTTGAAACCGAAGTAAATGCCCCCGTTGAAACGCGTTTAGAGAGGTTTTTTAAAGCCCACTCGATTATTGGGCCTAAACTGGAAAAGCTAGAATGGCCAAAGCAGGGTAGGTTAATCGTCTACGTCAAAGATTTTCCAGTTGAAGCTATGCCAGTGGTGGCAAAAGATCTTTTGGCGGCTAAGGTTAAAGAAGTTGTGGGGTCAAGTGGTGCGACGGTCACATTAAATGACTCTCAAACGAAGAAGATTTTGCTCACTTTCTAAGTTTTAGCACACGGACGTTTGCCTGGAGAAACGCAAGGCTCACCAGCAAAAAACTATACCCGTACACAGGGCTTCATTTTTGTCATCGGGCATGATATAACCCCTGCTTCATTTCGAGTAGACGGATTACCTAACGTTTTACTTTCTTAATTCCTTGCCTAAAATTCCCGGCCGAAGAGCGCTTGGTGGATCAGAGCCTCAAGCTTTTGAATCGTACTTTTCCACCAGGCGCTTGCGCCAGAAACGAGGAACACAATGCCAGGAGAAACATTTACATCAACTGCCGCCGCTATTGTGGCTGCATACAACGCACGCGACATCGCGGCTTTCGTCGCTTTCTTTCACGAACGTGCGCTGGTTTATTCTTGCCATAACGGAGCCGGCATCCCCGTATGCAGAAATCGTGCAGAGCTTAAGGAGTATTTTGAGCAAATCTTTGCTACATGCCCCGATCTGCATGAAGAAGTCTTGCAAACTATTGGTACTTGCGGAAATGTCGTGACACATTCTGTCGAAGTTACTGGTCGTGAGCAGGGCAAGACGATCAAGGCGACAATTGTCTACGAATTCGACACAAGCTTCAAAGTAACCAGCATTATCATCCATCGAGCCAAGTCGTAAGACCTGCCGTTAAGTTGTAAAGAGTAAGACGGGTTTCACTGAGACAACGTCAAGGTTTAAATCCGTCTACTCTTCTTTCTTGAACAGTAGAAATCCTTGAAAAACGTGAAAAAGTTGAAAAAGTAACCCTGTACCCACAGCCATTCAAAATGGTATTCAAAATGGTATTCAAAATGGTATTATTCAAAATGGTATCGGGTTACTTTCTCAAGCAAAAGCGCAGAATTTCAAGTAGCAGCGAAACCATAAATATTTCCAATCATACGCAACTAATAGATGAATCTGGACGATAATGTAGTTGGATGTGTAATCTTGAGGCCTGGGTAGGGCAGTGGAAAGTAGCCCCGTACCTTAGGCTATACCTTAGGCTAAAAAGTAGCCCCGTACCTTAGGCTAAATACCTTAGGCTAAAACTCTTATTTTGACATTCTTGGCATCCACCCATGGACAGTGTTTGATTAGGTGAGGATTCCTACTCGAACCACTCAAGAATGCGTTCTTCTCGGCAAAACCCTAGTAGGTTTGACAAAAATGCTAAATTCCATAAAACATTACGTTAAGTAGACGAAACAAATTTAATTCTGACCGCAGGTACTTTTCCATGGTTGATGGCGTTGTGCAAACTCTCCTTTCTCTTTCAAGTTGCGATTCTGAGGTAGTTCGCCACACAAATGAAAAACACAAAATTGAAGCTAGCTTACAGACTAAAAGTCAACAAGTTGAAGCTAAACGTAAACAAGTTCAAGAATTAGAAACTCACAATAAAGAACTTAAATTACGAGAACAAGTAGAACAACATCGCTTGCGCGACGAACAGACTCGAATCACAGAACGTAAAAAACAACTTGCTACCGTTGCAGGAACCAAAGCACAGAAGCTGATTGAACGTGAAATCGATATCGCCAGCAGAATGCTGCAAGTTAATGAAGAACGCGCACTAAAAGCCATTGAGGCTGCAGCTGAAGTCGAGAAATCATTAACAGAGGCACGCGGGGCACTCGAAAATATCCAAGCGGAATTTGAGGGCGTACAAGCGGAAACCTCTAAATCAATTGAAGACCTATCCGTCAAAATTGCTGGTGTTAACGCAGAGAGATTGCAATTTTACTCCAAACTCGAGGACCGCTTACAAAAGCTCTATAACCGAGTTAAAGTGCGTTACCCAGCAGATCCGGTAGCTGTGGCAAAGTCTGGCTCTTGCATGTCTTGCTTCCGAGCACTGCCACCACAGACCTATAACCAAATCCTAGCGGGGAATAACCTGATTCAATGCCCCGGCTGTAGTCGCATCCTTGTTCCTGCTAACGAGTAATTTATCTGCGAGATGCCTGAATTACCTGAAGTTGAAACGGTTGCACGCGGACTAAAGAAAAAAATCCTCGGACAATCAATCAACCACATCCTTATTCTCGACCGAAAACTTAAAAACCGAGCACTGAGCACACTAAGAAATCTCTCAGTTAAAGATGTTTTTAGACATGGCAAGCAAGTCGCACTTGCCTTGAGCGATCGTAGCTACTTATTGATTCACCTGAGGATGACGGGGAATTTAATTTGGGCAAAAAATTCTCGTGAAAAGTCAAAACGCAATTTGGGTGGAGTAATCCTCAAGCAAACAAAATTTAGTGAAAATTTAAAAAGTACACGTGTTGTGATTGTTACAGAAAAAGGCAATGTGCATTTCACCGATACACGTAGATTTGGAACAATCGAACTGCGGCGCAGCCTTCCTGCTACGGGAATAGATCCACTTAGTTCAGCTTTTGATGCGCAAGGACTGAAACAATTACTACTCTCTACCAATCAACCACTAAAGAGCTTCTTAATGCGCCAAGATAAAATTGTCGGGATTGGCAACATCTACGCATCCGAAATTCTATTTCGCGCAAAAATCAATCCAAGGCGCAAAACCTTAAGCCTGAAGAACGTAGAGATTAAATTACTTGCCAAGGAAATTAAAAAAGTCTTAACGCAGGCAATTCAATGCTGCGGCACAACTTTTTCAGATTACCACGGAATTGATGGCGACGCT
>JAEUWB010000041.1 GCA_016786595.1 bacterium
CTAAGATTAACTCTTGTCGTTCCACGCCATAAAATCGCCCCATAATTGATTTCGCAAAAAAATGCGCACGCTGTAAGGTAATTGCGTCAATTTCACCGTAGATCACTAGCGCGTGATTTAGATACTGCAAGGCCCCCGAATTTGGTACTCCACCATCATAAGCAAGAGAAAGTGGCAAGGCATAGGGCGATGGTTCAGGATGCGTAGCGTTAAAGGTGTTTGCTAAGTACTGCTCAATTGAAACATATGGATAACTATTGCCGTTGCCTGGTAATTCAGGGTGCTCAACGCTGTGTGGAATAGTCAGTGTGTCTCTAATCTCATAGTTTCTAACTTTTCCTGTAGCTTGGTCGAGATCGAGCCAGACAAAGGCGAGTTTGATTTTGTAAGGAGTTGTGCCAAATGATTTCTTCATTTGATCATCGATTTTACTACTCAATTCTTCTAGAAAACTCTCGGCACGGTCTTGGTGGTAGCGGACTTCTAAACCGTGGTCGATATCAACCACGCGATGTTCCTTGCTAATAATTGCAACATGATTAAAGCCTGCACGTAAAGCATCTGTGACTGCGGCACCACTAGACAAATATAAGCCGCCGTCGATGACTAGAAATAAAAACATCAAGGCAAGTGGTGTAAAGAGGACCATTTCCAGCATTGAGCTGCCGCGCTGGTTAAGACTTTGGTGGCGGTGAGGAAATCTTCCGTGACGACTTGTCCGCCGCAGTCGGCAAAGCCGCGGAGGTGGAAGTATCCGGCCAAAAGTCGCTTTATTAAAAACATTCCATAAGTAAGAATTATCTGTAAAAATGTTTTTATAATGTGAATTTTGAGCCGTAGACGAGGAACGGAAATTTCGAGCAGCGGAGTTTATTGAAATAAATGAGCAGCACAGAAATTTTCCGTGACGAAGTATCCGGCCAAAAGTCGCTTTATTAAAAACATTTTTTGTCATGAGCGAATTGCAACCTCTCTACCCAGGGCGATTAGTCGTGGAATTACATTTTGTTCGAGGTCTGCGGAGCTAGAAGTTTGAAAAATTTGCACAAATGGCCGAGCTTGAGGATCGAGCATTAAGGCTTGAGCCTCTGTGCTGATTTGACCGAGTGCTTGATTGAGCTCGCTGGATTCCTGGGGCGTTAAAAAAGGGTGATCGAAGGCTACGATGTAGAGTTCTGAATTAGAGTCGCGGACAGCTTTAAGTGCGCGAGTCAGACTTCCAGGATCGGGAATTAACGCGCGATCGGTAAGGAGGATAATTTTTCGGGCATTTTTATAGCCAACGTTACCACGAAATTTAATTTCCTCCTGCAAAAGTTCGTTTGTTGCAGTGTCAACAAGATCAATCACGGCGCGTTCGATTGCGCTAATAATTTCGGGCTCTGCCGTAAAGTTCTGTGCTGCGATTGGGAGTTTAGCCGCATGCCAGTAAATTGCTTCGCGTAAGCGGAGTGTATTTTGGAGGTAGCAACTCGAGAGCCCATCAAAAGGCAAGTGACATTGTGGAAATTCAATGACATCTTGACAATTTGCTTGAGCATGCTGAAAGCCAAAAACATCGAACGTTGCAGGAATTTGATAGCGTAAGTCCCAGCGCGAATCGGCAAAGAATACGCAAGCTTCATCACCAAGACCACCCTCGGTGCGATAAGGGTCGAAATGAGCCTCTGCAGTTGCCAGATCTGGATTAATAAACCCGCCGATTTGCCCAGGGAAATAGCGCTCTTCCTCGAGAGTGATTTCTCCGCGTATAAAGCGTAATGATTTAGTATTCACTCCACTTTCTGTGCCCGGAGTAAACATTGCGCCAACGCGGTTAAGGGCAATTGCGCCGTAAACATCAACCAAGCTCAAGGCCGCCAACTTCAGTGGCGTAAAAGCTGGGTTATAGCAACTTTGCGTAGACCAGCGTGCATCGACAACTGGAGTATGCGTAGCACAATTCCAGTATCCGGAGGCAGGCCATTCGCCTGAATTACCCCAGGCATCTTCACCATGCTCAGGCCGCAGTGTTCGGCCATCAGCAATAATTAAAACATAGTCAGTTGGGACGAGCTGTACGAGTGCACGCTTCTTAGCAGTAAATGTTTTTGCACCACTGATTGGCTCGACAAAAAAGTCAAAGGCTGAATTGAGTTTTCCCTCAAGACCGACTTGCACGGATGATTGAGTAATTAATGTCTGAGTGGGGTCAATTGTTAAAATATTTTGGCGTGCAAGTGCAGCTTGAATTAATCCTTGGGCTTTAGCTTGGTCAGGTAGCGCCTGCACCGCCTGCATGGCGATTCGCTCTGCTTCGCTCTGTGCGTGTTCGCGTAAAGCACTCCAATGCGAAACATCAACAGCAAGCACGCTTAAAGTAACGACAAAAGGAACGCAGGCAAGCGCATAGAATGCAATATTGCCAGACGTAGATTTAAGGTTACGAACTATCACAAAAGCCCCTCACAGCTATACCCGTTCCGTCACCGAAAATTTTTTCGGTTAACGAAACTTTCATAAACGGGCTAGTCTAAATTAGCCTGATTTATGTACGAAATAAACCGTGGCAATTTACACAAATCCTTGGAAGGTAAAAATTTACCGTCCCTAGTGATTATCGTCCGTTTTGCGACTAGTGGTGCGTGGCACCGGCAAATTTTTTCAGAGTTTTTCGGATCATTTATTAAACTTCTTTCAATAAAAAATTGAAATTTTGAAAAAAATTTCTTACTTGTTAAATCATATCAAGATGTTAAACGGATGTTACAATCCTAATTCGAAAGAAGTCTATTCAAGCTTAGCACGTTCTGTTGCAACCCGATCTGCTGTTAAGGGGATAAGCCCTTGTGCTACGACAATTTCCTGCCCCTGGGAGCTTAGCACGTAACTCATGAAATCTTTAGTAGAAGCATCAATTTTCTCACCAGGAGTCTTTACGAAATAGATGCTCATGGAGCGAGCAAGTGGATAGCTTAAGCTGAAGATTGTATCTGCATCTGCTTTGATTGCCTGGTCGCTAGCCGACTTTGAAACTGGCAGAGTCTTCATTCCAACAAGATTTAAACCACGCGTATCAGAAATTCCAACTGCGCGTGGGCTAGCTTTTAAGCTTGCTTCAAAATCAGCCGCTGATGTTACGAACTTAACTTTTTTGTTCCAATCTTGCTGGAGTAAAACTTGTTGCTTGAAAAATTGCACTGCAGGAGCATCAGCATTCAACACTACGGCGACAAACTGATTGTCGGTTGCGGTAGTACTGCGTTGTGGCTTAGCTGAAAACATCTTCTCCAAATCAGTAAAGCTGATGGTTGTGTAAGGCGAACTTGCATTAACAGTGACATAAGCAGCGGCAAATGCTGTGTTGATTTGTGTAGGCTCAAATCCATACTTAAGCATAAAATTTTTACTTTCGTTCTCTTTAAGTGGGCGGGTCATCGGACCGATGTCGGCTGTACCTTCGAGTAAAGCAGCTGGAGCAGAAGCCGAACCTCGACTTGAAACTTGAATTTGAATCTTAGGCTGAACTTTTTGGTAACTTGATACCCAAGAAGTCAAAAGCGTGCCCATTGAATCTGACCCAATTGAAGTAACCAAACCCTCATTGGTAACTGTCGGAGTATAAACTGGGATCGAACTATCGGCAGTTGCGGACTGCGCAACTAAAGTCGCCGAGGACACTAACAAACTGCAACTAAGAACGAGTGATAAAACTTTTGACTGCATATTGGCTCCGTAAATCATTGTGGCTACACCGCGAAATGCCTAGAATAAAAATTTTGCTGTAATTTACTCTAAAATTCGGCAAATGTCTATTTTTGATGTTCTAAATATTACTATTATAGCTAATAACTAGTTGAAACTACTACTATTTAAAACTTAGTCTTAATTTCGATTCGATTTTATTAATCTCTTCAATTGTCTGCGATGTATTCCAGTTGAAACTGTCAGCAGCTAATTGACCGATTGCTTCAAGCGCGCTCTTCCCCGGATATCCAAATGATCCAATCGGGGTTCTACGCATCACTAAATCAGCTAGAGTTACTACCGCCTCATGCTTGGCGGCATAGATAATTTCACCCGCCATAACTCCACTACGATCATCAATAACTCGCGAAAGTGCCCGATCCGCATCGAGCATCGAGGCGATGTAAATTGCTTTCGAACCATAGTCACCGCAAAGTCTGTCAATTTGCTGCTTAGTAAAGTGCAGGTTTTTACTGGCTAGCTCGAGCTCAGCTTTTAAGCTTTCAAGACTCTGATATTCAGCACCAACTAATGCCAAGCTACTAGTGCGTGAGGGCCTGGAATGAAGACTCAACTTACGGAAACTACAATCCACAACATTTTCAGCAAGCGCGCGGGCAGTAGTATATTTAACTCCGTAGACGGAGTAAAAATTACCAACACCTAAATCTCCCTGATGGTCGATTAACTTTGCATCTCTTGCGACTTCAGCACGAACTAAATTCTCCCCTCGCAGCGCTTTACTACGAGCTGATTGATCGACAGGACGAAGTCCACCAAAGACATGTTGCACTCGTTCTAATCGCAACTTACGGTCAGGGTAAATGGCATAAACTTCATCCAAAAACGACTCAATTTCTGCCTCACTCACGCTAAATGTATCGTCTGCGGTAACTACATCAGCTGTGCCCAGTAAGGTCTGGCCGCGCCAGGGTTGCAGAAAAAAACTGCGGCCACCTCGTTGCAATAAAGCTGACTCTAAAAACTGCCTGCTCTCCAATGCAATAACAAAGGGCAGTTCCGAGCCAGGAAAGAGTAATTGAAATCCCTTAGAAAAAATCGGATTTTCAGCAGGTCGAGACACTCCGGGTCGCACAAGTTGCATCACACTGTCGACCCACGGACCGGCCGCATTAATCACTAAGCGCGCTTTAACCTCAAGATCCTTGTGCGTAACTAAATCTCGAATAATAACTTTCTCAATCGCTGCTTGCTCTGACTGAGAAGTCAGGCTCACGCGAATCGCACGGGCATAGTTTAAAATTATCGCACCTTCACGCAGCGCAGTTTCAGCAATTGCCCAAGTCAGTCTGTCGGGATTATACATTTGCGCGTCATAGAAAGTTATGCCGCCGCGTAAATCATCGGGGTTTAAGTGTGGCGCGAGCTTTAAGAGCTCTACGGGACTAATCTTCGAATGATTGAGAAGTTGTGGAATATTGCTTGCAGTCTGTCGATTACGTTGTGGAGTAATCGTTTCATAAAAAGAAAGAGCTAGTTCAATCAGCTCCTTACTGCGCATGCCGAATCCATAACAGGGCACAGTAATCCCAATTGGCTGGACTAAATGTGGAGCAATCGATCGTAAAACTTTTTGCTCCCGAACGGATTCATACAAGCGAGTAAAGTCCAGTTGCTGGAGATAACGAAATCCCCCATGTACAAGCTTGAAGCTGCCTTCTGAGGTTTTCGATCCGAAATCCTCAGCTTCAACTAGAGCTGATTTTAGTCCGCGCGACGCAGCTTCCCAAGCAATGGCTAAGCCATTAATTCCTCCGCCAATGACTAAAATATCAAAGTCCGTCTTCTCGAGTGCGGTAGTAATTTCCGATCGCGATTTCATTTTCGATCACTTGCACAGTTGGGTTAAGAAAACAAAAAACCGGGGGTGAGTTTTACCTCACCCCCGGTTGATATAACTCGGTAAAGAAACCGATTAGAGGTATGCAGATACCGTCAATTGTGCACGGAAGTCTGTTGTATCCTCAGCTGAACTATCAGCTGGGTTCTGATCTCTCCAGAGAGCAGACATCAACATCTTCATGCTATGACCATTGAGGTAATAACCGACAGTTGCACCATACTCCATCATATCATCAAGAGCAGAAGTGTCTTCGTCAGGGTTATACACACCAAAGCGTCCTGCAACTTCCCATTCCTTTGGAACGAAGAAGTAACCAGATTGAACGTAGAATCCAAGATCTTTGATCTTTTCATCTGATCCATCTGGGTCAGTGTTTGCCCAGAAAATTTCACTTTGTAGTGAAAATCCTTGGTAGCGAGCACCAACATCAGCACCTACGCGAACTTTGTCATAATCAAGTGATGCAAGAGCGTCACCTGCTTGAACCAACACTGAACCTTGGTCATAAGTTGCACCAAGACCCATTGTGAAAGCCCAGTCAGCAGTCATGCCGTAGTCGCCTTCCCATGCGCGTGAACCGTAGTCACCCATGTTAGCAACAACCATACCAGCAAATCCTAGTTCTGAGTCTACACCACCAGAGTTTAGACCTTCACCAGTTGATTCACCGTTATATACAGCAAGTGACCACATTGCAGCGTCACCAAGATCACCCATCGCCATTAAGCCAGCTGCACGACCTGGAACGAAAAGTTCGCTCACGTCTGTACGGAATGGCATTTGGCTCATAAATGGATTGCCCAAAGCTTGACGGCCGAATGGAAGAACAAATTGTCCCATACGAAGACCCATGCCTTCGCACCAGTTCCATTGCAACCAAGCATCACGGACATCACTGCCATTTGATGAGTTGTTTACGAAATCAGCATCACCTGCAAAATCATTTTGCACCATGTAGCTGAATTCTTTGTTCATGAAATTACCAGCAAGTTCTAAACGCACACGGTCAACCGCAAAGCTGTTCGCGTCTTGAAGTCCGCGAGCAGTATTGTGGTCCCAGTCTGTGTATGAATAACTTGTAACAACACCTAAATTCATCTTGAGGTCGAACTTATCGCCGAACTCTAGACGGGTGCCATCTTGATAATATCCCTTGAAAGCGCCAGCAGAATCTTGCATTAACGCACCTTTATCAAGAAGTAAGTCATTTAGTGGCTTAGCTTCCGACATCATAGGTGCTGCAAGAAGACCAGCAGCAGCAATTAAAGTTAATTTACGCATCACTCCTCCATTACTAGCTAGAATCGAAACATAGTGGTTGTTCACCTTGAAAAACCACGCCGCCCGATCGTATTTGTTTAGTGACTCATACGGTCTAACAAACCAATGCCAATACGTCTACGTACAAAATTTAGTAGCCGCAAAAGCGCTTTAGCC